>JBJTFY010000122.1:0-3619 GCA_046093625.1 Actinomycetota bacterium | reverse complement strand
TCGCCGTCGACGTCGTGGAACACCGCGCTCTGTCCCGGTGAGACGCGTCGCTGCGGCTCGCTCCAACGCACGAGCACCTCGTCGGAGCCGATGACGTCGATCTCGGCGCGGTGCGCCTCACCGTGAGCGCTGCACTGCACCCGTACCGCACCTTCGACCGGGGTCGAACCCCAGATCACCCGTTCGACCCGTTCGGTCGCGACGTCGAGCAACGCTTCGGGTCCCACCACCACACGACGTCCCGGAACGTCGACGTCGACGACGAATCGCTTGGTTCCGCCGCCACCACCGACACCGCGTCGCTGTCCGAGGGTGACCATCTCGACCGCTTCCACTTCGCCCACCCGACGACCGTCGGTGTCGACGATCTCAGCCGCGTGAAGCGGGATTCGCCGCGCGAGGAAACTCGAGCGACCCGAGCGACCGTCGTCGTCCTTGGAGGTGGTGATGAAACACACGTCCTGGCTGTCGGGTTTGCCGGCGGTGCGCAACCCCAGTCTCTCGGCGTGGGCACGAACGTCGGCCTTGTTCATTTCGCCGACCGGGAACATGGTGCGAACCAACTGTTGCTGATCCAGCATGTGCACGACGTAACTCTGATCCTTGGCGGCGTCATGCCCGCGCGCGAGCCGCAACACCCCGTGTCGTTCGACGATGCGGGCGTGGTGGCCCGTCGCCACGGCATCGAATCCGAGCACGATGGCCCGTTCGTGCAGACGGTCGAACTTGAGGTGACGATTGCATTCGATGCACGGGTTGGGCGTGACGCCGTTCGCGTGGTCGCCGACGTAGGGATCGACGACGTGACGATGGAACTCGTCGGTGAAGTTGAAGACCAGGTGGTCGATGCCGATCTGCTGGGCCACGCGGCGCGCGTCGTCGACGTCGCTGACGCTGCAACAGCCGGTGTCGCTCTCGCCACCCCACAGCCGCATCGTGACCCCGACCACGTCGTGGCCCTGCTCCACCAGCAGTGCGGCGGCAACGGAGGAATCGACTCCTCCCGACATGGCCACGAGCACCTTCACGTGCTGCAGGCTACGACCGCGGTGCGGATCAGGCGCGTTTGAGCCGGGCCGACGCGGCGCGGATGCGCTCGACGGCGGACCGCACCACCTCGACGGTGCGGCGCACGTCGTCACGGGTGGTGGTGTGCCCCATCGACAACCTGAGGGCGCCGGCACCGAGGGCGGGGTCGACGCCCATGGCCGCCAGCACGTGAGAAGGTTCCATGGCACCGCTCGCGCAGGCCGACGCCGCGGACGCGCACACCCCGGCCTCGTCGAGCAGGACCACCAACGACTCGCTCTCGACGTCGGCGATGCAGACGTGCACCACCCCGGGAACGCTGGCCTCGGGGGGCACCGTGCCACGAACGCCGTCGATGTCGAGCAACCCCCGCAACAATTCGTCGCGCAACTCCGCGATCCGCGCCACCTCGTGCGCGCGCTCGGTGTCGGTCGCGCGTAGGGCCTCGGCCATGGCGACGATTCCGGCGACGTTGTGGGTTCCACTGCGCCGATCACGCTCCTGCCCGCCACCCAGCACGATCGGTTCGAGCACGACTCCGTCGCGCACGACGAGCGCGCCGACACCCTTGGGGCCGCCGAACTTGTGCGCGCTGATCGCCATCGAGTCGACGAGCGGCCACAACGTGCGCAGATCGATCCAACAGGCGGCCTGCACGGCGTCGGTGTGCAGGATCGCCCCGGGTGCCCGTTGGCGCACGAGGCGCGAAACCGCGACCATGTCGGTGACGGTTCCCGTCTCGTTGTTGACGGCCATGACGGCCACGCACGAGACCGAGTCGTCGAGGGCCTCGGCCAGGGCCCCGAGATCGACCGCGCCGGTCGCGTCGACGGCGACCACCCGGCCGCCGGTGTGCTCGACGCAGTGCAACACGGCGTGGTGTTCGGCGGCGGGACAGACCGCCACCCCGCCGCGCCGACGAACGGCGCCCACGATGGCCGCGTTGTCGCTCTCGGTGCCGCAACCCGTGAAAACCACCTCGCCAGGGGCGCAGCCGCCGATCGAGGCGATCAGATCGCGCGCTTCGTCGACCGCCTGGCGCGCGCGGCGCGCGAATCGGTGGGCGCCGCTCGGGTTGGCGTACACACCGTCGAGGTAGGGCATCATGACCGCGATCGCCGACGCTCGCATGGGCGTGGTGGCGGCGTGATCCATGTACACGATGCCCTCGGCCATGGTCGAAGAGTACTCCGCGGGTCACGATTCAGCCCCGACGACCGGCGCATGGTGGACTGAACGGGTGGACCGGATGAAAGGCTTCGACGACTCGACGTACGGGGACGCCTTCGCCGACGTGTACGACGATTGGTACGACGACGTGAGCGACGTCGGGGCCACCGTCGCCCTCGTCCACGAACTGGCCGCCGGTGGGTCGGTGCTCGAACTCGGCGTGGGCACCGGCCGACTCGCCATCCCGCTGGCGCAGCGCGGCTGTCGCGTGGTGGGCATCGACTCGAGCGCGGCCATGTTGCGCGCGTGCGCGGCCAAGCAAGGCGACGTCGCGTTGTCCCTGATCCACGGCGACATGGTCGACGACCTCCCCAGCGGCCCGTTCGCCGCCGCGCTCATCGCCTACAACACGATCTTCAGCCTGCCCACACCCGAGCGTCAGGGCGCGCTCTTCGCCGCGGTCGCCGAGCGTCTGGCGCCGTCCGGGGCGCTCGTGGTTGAGGCGGCGGTGCCCGACCCGCAACGCAAGGAGGGTGGCACGGTGGGCGTGCGCTCGATGCACGCCGATCGAGTGGTCTTGTCGATCGACGTGCACCACCCCGACGAACAACGCGTGGACGGTCAGTTCGTGGAGCTCTCCGAATCGGGCGGTGTGCGGCTGCGCCCGTGGAGCATCCGCTACACCACCCCGACCGAACTCGACGCAATGGCCTCGCGCGCCGGACTGCGGCTCACCCATCGCTGGGAGGACACCTCCCGGAGCCCGTTCGTCTCGGATTCACCGACACATGTTTCGGTGTACACCCGATGACGAGGCAATCGTCACCAACATTGCGTATCCTGAGGTCACCGTGAGTCAACTACGTCTGAATCCCCTCACCGGCCGGTGGGTCACCATCGTCGCCGAGCGGGCCATGCGCCCCACCGATTTCGCCAGTCGCGTTCCGACCGTCGAGTCCGGTCCCAGCCGGCCCTGCCCCTTCTGTCCCGGCAACGAGGACCAGCACCTGCCCACGCTCGCCAGCGTCGGCACCGGTGACGACTGGCGCATGCGGGTGATCCCCAACCTGTACCCGGCGTTCGACGGCGACGATTCACTCGCCGTGCGCAACCTCGGCCCGGTGCACGTGATGGCCGAGGCCAGCGGCACGCACGAGGTGTTCGTCTTCACCCGCGATCACAAGACCGGTATCGAGGCGTTCAGCGACGAAGCCTGCGGTGAGATGATGGTGATGCTCAAGCAGCGCCTGCAGCGTCACGCCTCGACCGACAACATCCGTTACACCCAGGCCATCGTGAACCACGGTCGCGAGGCCGGCGCTTCGCTCTCACATCCGCATGGCCAGTTGCTTGGACTTCCGTTCGTGCCGGGTGAGATCCTCGACGAGGAGCGCGCGTTCGTCCGCTTCGAAGGTGGCTG
>JBJTFY010000121.1:0-14491 GCA_046093625.1 Actinomycetota bacterium | reverse complement strand
GTCGTAACATGGGGCCATGAGCGACCCGACTCCCCCGCCCCCGCCGCCGCCGAGCCCCGACTCGAACCGCCGCAGCCGTCGGCCGGCCGGACGCGGCGAGTCCCCCGATCGTCCGGGCGTGTCGGGCCGCATGCCCAAGTGGTCGCCCTGGGTGTTGCTCGGCATCATCTTGTTGCTCATCTTCGGTCCGCAGTTCCTTCCCGGGCCCGACCGCGAGAAGATCGGTTTCGAGGAGTTCGTCACCCAGGTCGATGCCGGCAAGGTCGAGGAGGTCAAACTCAACAACACCACGCTGGGCATCACCGGCACCTTCACCGACGGCAGCGAGTTCTCGACCACCGCCCCGCCCGGGTTCCCCAACGAGAACGACCGCGACCTGTTGCGCTCCAAGGGCGTCGACTTCAAGCCCACCACTCCGCAGTCCAACTGGCTGATGAGCCTCATCCCGTTGTTGCTGCCCTTCGTGCTCATCATGGGCTTCTTGGTCTGGATGAACCGGCGCGCCTCGGGCCAGATGGGCAACGTGATGTCGATCGGTCGCAGTCGGGCCAAGGCCTACAACGCCGACCGACCCTCGACCACCTTCGCCGACGTGGCCGGCTACGACGGCGTCAAGACCGAGATCAAAGAAGTCGTCGACTTCCTGCGCATGCCCGAACGCTTCAAGGAGATCGGCGCGCGCGTGCCCAAGGGCATCCTGCTCGTCGGCCCGCCGGGTACGGGCAAGACGTTGTTCGCCCGCGCCGTCGCCGGCGAGGCCGGCGTCGGATTCTTGTCGGTCACCGGCTCGGACTTCATGGAGATGTTCGTCGGCGTCGGCGCGAGTCGCGTGCGCGACCTCTTCCAGACCGCCCGCAAGATGGGCCGGGCCATCATCTTCATCGACGAGATCGATTCGATCGGTCGCAAGCGCGGAGCGGGCCTCGGCGGCGGACACGACGAGCGCGAACAAACCCTCAACCAGATGCTCGCCGAAATGGACGGTTTCGAAACCTCCGAGGGAATCGTGATCCTGGCCGCGACCAACCGACCCGACATCCTGGATCCCGCGTTGTTGCGCCCCGGTCGCTTCGACCGTCAGATCGTGGTGCCGCTTCCCGAGTTCGAGGAGCGCCTCGCGATCCTGAAGGTGCACAGTCGGGACAAGCGCATGGGCCCCGACGCCGACCTCGAGGTGATGGCCAAGGGGACACCCGGCATGAGCGGAGCCGACCTGGCCAACCTCGTCAACGAGGCCGCGTTGTTCGCGGTTCGACGCGGCAGTTCACAGATCGAGCGCATCGACTTCGAATCGGCCCGCGACCGAATCATGATGGGAGCCCGCCGCGACTCGCTCGTGCTGTCGGCCGAGGAGAAGCGGGTCACCGCGTACCACGAGGGCGGGCACGCGGTGCTGGCCGCCGTGTTGCCCAACGGCGACGCCTTGCACAAGGTGACGATCCTCCCCCGGGGCATGGCCCTCGGTGTCACGCAGACACTTCCCGAAGAGCGCCACAGCTTCTCGAAGGACTACATCCTCGACCGCATCTGCATGGCCCTCGGTGGTCGCGTGGCCGAGCAACTGGTCTTCCAGCAGCAGACCACCGGAGCCGCCAACGACCTCGAGGTCGTCACCGGTCTGGCCCGTCGCATGGTGCGCGAGTGGGGCATGAGCGACAAGGTCGGCCCCATGGCGTGGCACAACAACCAGCAGGTCTTCCTCGGCGAGGATCTGATGACCGGTGGGCGCGAGTACAGCGACGACACCGCCCGCCTGATGGACGAGGAGATCAACCACATCCTCTCCGCGCAGGAACAGCGCGCCATCGACCTCCTCACCAAACACCGCCGGGGTCTCGATCTGGTGGCCGAGGCTCTCCTCGACAAGGAGACCATCGACGGATCCGAGGTGGCCGAATTGGTGCAGCAGGGCATCGGAGACCCCGCCCCGAGCCAGTTCGCCGAGTGAAGCACTGCGACGATCAGTGATCGTCGCAGGGGGCGGCACCGCCGGTGTCGCGCACGCGGGCCACGGCGGCCCACAGATCGGTGGCCGAGACCGGGCCGAGAATCGAATGTCTCACCACTCCGAGTCGGTCGCACAACACCAGGGTCGGGACCGCGTCGATGCGGTACTTGGCGTGCAGGTCGCCGTGGGCGGAGTACTCGACCTCGAGTACCCCCACGTGTCGACTGCGTAGCGCCTCGGCCTTGGCCACGACGTCGGCACACACGTGACACGAACCGGACGTGAACACCACGATGGACCATTCAGTGGGGGCGCCGTCGTGCGAGTCGCCGAGATCGGCGGGGTCGATCTGACTCGGGACCACCCACTCTCGTTGCGTCGGCGCGTCGGCCGATCGTCGTGAACGCAGAACCAAGGCGATCGACGACACCGCCACCACGACGACGAACGCGACGAGGATCTGCGGCGCCATCGTCGACATCACTCCGGAATGGCCAGTGAGCCACTGCGCCCCCGCAAGGTGGGGGTGCGCTCGAGGCGACGCTCGACCACCATCGGTCGATCCCCCTCGACGACCAACGGCCGCCCGAACGCCAACGGATCGACGAGGTCGACGGCGACGACCGAGTTCGGCGCCAACGCGATGTTCTCCAGCCCGGGTACCGGTTCCTCGCCGCCCGGTCCGACCGAGGACACCGTGAAGGTCGCGGCCTCGCCGGTGGCGTTCATCACGATCAACACGTCCTCGATGGCGATGGTGGTGCTGGTGGGTACCCGCCACCGCGTGGAGGTGTAGCCACCCATCACACCGAGCACCGCGGTGGTCGCGACGTAATCGGCCGCCGGGCGGGTGATCACCCGCTCGACGACGAGGTCGTCTCCGGTCTCGCTCGACACGAGCATGCCGTGCGGACCGTCGGGCATCCCCGCGATCGACGAGGTGTCGAGGGTGACGACCTCGTGCGGCGGGATGGTCAACGAGAGGGGTTCGAGCACCGCGTCGACCGGACCGAGACCGAGCACCAACACCGATGCCTCCGCCTCGACGTCGGTGGGATTCAGGATCGAATAGCGCTCGGAGATCCCGGCCCCCTTCTCGCCGTCGGCGAACCACCACTGCGAGGACGCCGCTGGAGCACCGAGCGCGGTGACGTGCCCGAGACGTCCGCCGCCCAGGTAATGCTGATCCTTGGCCGCCACGAAACGACCGGACTCGGCCTCGATCGACACCGCGAGGATCTTCTCGTCGCGGAACCCGACGTCGGCGACGTTGATCACCCGGATCGATTGCGCCGGGATCACGTAGCCCTGCAGGTTGCTCGGGGTCCGCGGCCCGTCCTCGGTGGCGATCGACACGTCGACGATCGCCGCCGAGAGGTAGGGGTTCGTGAGGATCACCCGGAAGTCGGAACCGTCGAAGGTGAAACCGTCGGCGAAATACCAACGATCCGACGTCGAATTGGCGCACGGGGCCACCGCCGTGCCGGCCGGGTGGATCGCCTTCTGCTCCACCGCGACCTCGGTCGAGTCGATCTCGACGAGCGTCGCGGCGTACTTGGCGTCGACGAGATCGCGCACGTCGACGGTCGACTGGCTGCGCGCTTCGACCACGACATCGGAACGCACCGGCGGTCCGTCGGCGGTGAAGGCCGTGATCGTTCCCGCCGCGACGACATCGGTCGGGTTCGACAACACGATCTCGCCCGAATAGAGACCGCTGCCGCTGTCACCAGCCGCCGCGGTCCCGCCGCAGAACCACGACGTGGTGATGCCGTCACCGCCGGGTACGACGGGTGTGCCGGACTCGACCGCGACCGAGAACACCGGATCCGAAGAGGACGAATCATCGGCCAGGACGTACGCCGCCACCACGAGTCCGACCATCAACAACGGGGTGGTCCGCGCGAGCCTCATTCCGATCCTCCGAGGACCATGACGGGCTCGAGGGCCGCCGGAGTACCGACGCGTCGGCGCAAACGGCGCGGCTGGGTCACACCCAGAACCACGAGCACCCACACGACACATTGCGCGAGCAACCACAACACGCGCGACACGGGGCGCTCGTACTCGAGCACGGCCGTGCCGGCGCGCGGGGTCGCCGCCGCCATCACCGACCCGAACGACGCGCCGAAGTCGGCCCCGTCACCGCCGACGCTCAACTTCCAGTGCGAGTCGTACGGAACACCGAGATGGAACGTTCCGGAACCGATGGCCCCCGACGACGCGATCCAGACCCGCGACGCCGACAGGACCGGTGACGCACCCGACATGTCCGCCACGGCCAGAGCATCGTCGCCACCTTGCTCGCTGGCCCGCGCACCCGCATCGGTCAACGTCGCGGTGACGGGAATCGCCTGAACGTTCTCGAACACCACCATGGAAGCCGGCGAGAACTTGCGTCGGAAATCGAGTTGATCACCGAAGGACTCGATGAGCCCGACGGGAGGATCGAGCGGCGACTCCGACGTCGACACCACTCGATCGATGATCGGGATCACCACGTAACGGACACCCAACGGCGCGAGCAGGCGTCCGACCCGATCGGTGCTGCCCTGCGACACCGCGCTCACGAGCGGTGCGAGGAGTCGATCGACGTCGTCGGGTGCGGGTGTCCAAAGATCTCCGGCCGTGGGTCGGCCGCCGTCGAAGACCGAGAACGAGATGCCGTCGACCACGCGGTGCGCGGCGCCCGGAACGAGGCGCGTGTCGCCCACCACCAGAACCCGGAATCCCCCTTCGTCGCTGGTGCCGAGCAGCTCGCCCATCTGGTCGGCGAACGTCGTCTCGGGTTGCTGCCACGAACCGTCGGCCGCCACCGCGAACGCCGGCAACACCCCGAGGGGAATGCAGGCCACCGACAACAAGGCGATCGGTTGTCGCACCCCGAATCGCGCGCCACGGACGTCGGCACCGAACGCCACCCAGGCCATCGAAACCCCGAGGGCCAGGCCGGCGGCCGCCGGCGCCAAGAGCACCCCGGGTTCGGGGAGCGGAACCGCACTCCGTTGAGCGATCACCGCCACCAGCAACGACGCGCCGACCAGGATCGCCGCGCGCATGGCCCAGACGAACCGCCAGCCGCGGGACACGAACGGTGCCACGAGCGCCGGCAAGAAGAGCAGGATCACGAGACCGCCCACCGCCGACGGACCGACACCGAATCGCGCCAGTTGCCACACGCCCAGATCCCCGGACGCGCGAGCACCGACGATGGCGTCCCAACCATCGGACGAGAGGTAACGCGCCGACCACGGCAGGTTCATGACGAGTGCAGCGGTGGTCGACACGATCGTCGCCGCGATGCCGAGACCGGCGGCGCGCAACGATCCACCGGACAGAACCGCGGCCACGGCCCACGACACCGCGCACGCGACCACCACCGGCACGACCGCCGGGGCGAAAGCGAACGCCACTGCGAGCACGATCGACATCGAGGCCACGACCTTCAGGCGCACCAACGTCGACGGGTGATCGATCACGTCGCCGACGGCCCGACTCGACTCGTCCGCACCGCGCGGCACCCCGAGACCGCCGAACAAGCGAACGAGATGAAGGGCCCACGGGACGACGGCGTACGCCACGAGCGCCTGCGAACGTCCCGCAGCGATCGCGGCGTAGGGCAACGGAACCGCGGCATACGCCACGACACCGACGAGGCGCGCCCGCGGCGAGGCCACCACGGCGCAGAGTCGCGACGCGCCGACCCAGCCGACGAGGATCAGCCCGACGACCACGAGCGTGCGGGCCAGCGCCATGTGACCGAGCGTGACGACGCCGAGCAGGGCCATCAGGAGGTTCCCGGTCGGTTGGGCCGTCGTGGCTCCGAGGTCCTTCCCCCACCAACCCGAGGCGTAGGAATGCAACGCGTCGCGCGGCGAGTCGACCCAACGCAGCAGATCGCCGACCGGACGCAACTGTCCGAAGAGGATCTCGCGCGCACCGAGCACCAGCATCGCGAGCAACACGCCCCATGCGACGACGGTGATGGTCTCCGGGCGGCGACGCGAAGAGAGCGGGATCGACCCGGTGACGCGCTGACGGCCCCGGATCAAGCGACGCCAACGGACGCTTCCGCGCACCTGGAGATCGGCGATCTCTCCGTCGGGCACGCGCCGCAAGCGTTTGATCGCGCGACGGCGACGGACGATGTTGGCCGTGTCGCGCGGTGCGGCGAACACGGCGACGAATTCGGTGAGGGCGCGACGCGGGTGTCCGGTCGCCAAGGAGACCAACGCCTCGACGAGGGCCACCACCACGAGCATCGGAATCGTGGTGAGACTGCGCACACCCCCGGTCAGCGAGGCGACCGTGGCCAGACGGTTGCGCGCGACGAGCGGGAGGTGGGCGAGATCGTCACGGCGCGTCGACAAGTCCCCCTTGTGGCGCACGCGGGCCGCCGGAGCCACCACCACCCGCGCCCCCATGAGGTGGGCCCGCCAGCACAGATCGAGATCCTCGCCGTGGAACTCGATCGATTCCTCGAAGCCCCCCATCTCCCGGAACAGGTCGGCGCGCACGAGCAGGCACGCGGTCGGCACCACGAAGACGTCGCGAACCGCGTCGTGCTGCTCCTGGTCGATCTCGTGCTCTTCGACCGGACTGTCGAGTTCGCCGAAGCGGTCGGCGTCGAAACCGACCATCTGGATGCGCCGGGGGTCGTCCCACTCGACGAACTTGGGGCCGATCACCCCGGCGTTCGATCGATAGAGCTCCTCGACCATCTGGCGCACGGCGTCGGGCTCGAGGGCCGTGTCGTCGTGCAGGAACAAGAAGACTCCCCCGTCGCCTTGGACAAGTCGCAGGACCGCGTTGGCGGCGGACCCGAAACCGGGGTTCGCACCCAACTGGCGGACGTGACCGGCCAGACCGCGCGCGGTGACCGCGGCCTCGACGGCGGCCTGGTCGGCGGGGTCGGTGCCGGTGACCAGCGCCAACACCCGCAGATTGGGGTAATCCTGAGCGGCGAGCGAGTCGAGGCAGTCGTCCAGGGTGGCCGACGGAGGGTGGACGACGAGGGCCACCACCACGCCGGGAGCGACCGGGGCGGAGGCGACGGGACCGCCGACGTCACCGGCGTGATCAGGCTCCAAGACGTCATCCAAGGTGGGTGAAGGCTACCCGTCAGCGCCGCGCACCGGGGTTCACCGGGTCTGCCGCTGGCGCCCGTCGTGCGGGTTCCCGAGGTGGTCGAACATCGGATCTTGCAGGTCTTTCATTCACCGACCTCGTCGATGACCCCTCGCTAGGGTGGAGGTTCTTGAACGAGCGCAGCACTCCATCCGCCGACGACAGTCGCTCGCGCGTCCCGCTCCCGGAGGGCACCCTGGCCGTCGGCATCGGACTCATGGTCGCCGGCATTTCGAGTTACGCCTTTTTCAAAGTCGGCCAAGAGGCCCTCGGCAAGGAGGACTTCAAGCCGATCGTCGCGCTCTGGTTCGCCACCTTCGCTCTCGCACCGGGGTTCTTCTTGCCCCTCGAACAGGAGATGGGGCGGGCCCTCGCCCACCGCCGGGCCTTGGCCCTCGGCGGATCCCCCGTCGTGCGACGCATCGTCCCGCTCGGCGTCGGGATCACCGTCGCGGTGTCGGCGGCGGTCGCCGCGCTCGGGCCGGTGGCGACGCGGGAATTCTTCGAGGGATACGGACTCGTCAGGGTGGCGTTGATCGTGGCCTTCGTCGCCTACGCGCCGACCCATCTCGCGCGCGGCATCTGTTCGGGCGAAGGTCGGTTCGCCGCGTACGGACTCGTGATGGGTGCCGACGGACTGGTGCGCATCGTGGGTTGCATCGTGTTGTGGCAGCTCGACGTCCACGACGTCGGCGCATACGCGATGTTGGTGGCGCTCTCACCGCTGTCGGGCGTGTTGATCGTGGCGGCGCGCGGACAACTGCGCACGAGTCCCGGTCCGGCCGCCGAATGGAGCGAGGTCACCTCGAACCTCGGCTGGTTGCTCATCGGCTCGATCATGGGCGCCGGTCTCGTGAACGCCGGACCGATCGCCATCGACGTTCTCGCGAACTCCACCCAGCGCGACGAGGTGACCCGGTTCGGCAACGGCGTGTTGCTCGCGCGCATCCCGCTCTTTTTGTTCCAAGCCGTTCAGGCCGCGTTGTTGCCGCGATTGGCGCGCCTGGCCGCCTCGGGCGACCTCGACGAGTTCCGCAACGGATTCCGCCGACTCCTCGTGGTGGTGGGCGCGGTGGGTGCTCTCGGTGTGGTCGGCTCGTTCGCCGTCGGTCCCGCCATCCTCGACGTCCTCTACGACGGGGGGCTCGACCGTCGCACCCTCACCTTGCTGGCGCTCGGTAGCGCGTTGTACATGGTCGCCCTGGCCACCGCCCAGGCGGTCATCGCGTTGCACGGGCACGCGCGGGTCGCCGTCGGATGGCTCTGCGGCATGGCGGTGTTCCTCGTCGTGACCTGGCTCGCGTCGGACGACCTCTATCTGAGAGTCGAACTCGCGCTGGTGGCTAGTTCCACGGCCGCACTCGTGATCTTCGTGGCGTCGTTGCGACGGCTACTCGCCCGGGGGGCGACCTTCGACGAGTCCTCGTTGCTCGACGCGGCGTCCGATCGACCCCTCGAGGCCTGACGGACCGGTTCGGTCAGCGCCGGGCGCGGGCCGATTCGATCGCGAGATCGTTCGCGACCATCATCTTGACGAGCGACGCGAAGTCGACCTCGGGTTTCCAGCCGAGCTTGGTGCGCGCCTTGGTGGCGTCGCCGATCAGGAGGTCGACCTCGGCCGGACGGAAGAACTTGGGATCCTGACGCACGTACTTCTGCCAATCGTCGATGCCCACCTCGGCGAAGGCGCGTTGCACCAGTTCCTCGATCGTGTGCGTCTCGCCGGTGGCGATCACGTAGTCGTCGGGTTCGTCCTGCTGGAGCATCAGCCACATCGCCTTGACGTAGTCGCCCGCGTAGCCCCAGTCGCGCTTGGCGTCGAGGTTGCCCATCACGAGTTCGTCCTGCAGACCGAGTTTGATGCGCGCGGCGGCGTTGGTGACCTTGCGCGTCACGAATTCGACACCACGACGGGGGCCCTCGTGGTTGAACAGAATGCCCGAGCAGGCCCACAATCCGTAGCTCTCGCGGTAATTGACGGTGATGTCGTGACCGAACACCTTGGCGCACCCGTACGGCGAACGCGGGTGGAACGGGGTCTTTTCCGTCTGGGGCGTCTCGCGCACCTTGCCGAACATCTCCGACGACGACGCCTGGTAGAAGCGGATCTTGTTGTCGTTGGCCCCTCCCACCATGCGAACGGCCTCGAGCATGCGCAGCACCCCGGTGCCGGTGAGGTTGGCGGTCAACTCGGCCTGGTTCCACGACAGCGCGACGAACGAAATGGCGGCGAGGTTGTACACCTCGTCGGGTTGCGCGTGCTCCATGGCCTTGACGAGCGAGGGCAGGTCGGCGAGGTCGCCCGGGACGATCTCGACGTAGGGAAACTCGTCGCGCAGAAGTTCGGCCTTGGGGTTGTTCTGGCCCTTCACCATTCCGAAGACCTGATACCCCTTGCCGTGCAGGAACTCGGCCAGATGCTGTCCGTCCTGGCCGGTGACTCCTGTGATGAACGCGCGGGGCATGGGTGTCTCCTCCGGTCGGGCCACCACGGCCCGTGCCCCGTCATCCTACGGTGCGGGACCTAGCCTCACCTCGATGATCCGCGTCGCGTACGACACCGGTCCGCTGCACGGGCCCCGAACCGGTATCGGAGTCGCCGTCGAGCAACTGTCGCTCGCCCTCGCCGCGTCGTCTCCCGACGTCGAGCTGCATCCGTATCTGCTCAGTTTCCGTGCGACGATCCGGCCCGGCACGACGCGACTGCGCTACCCCGCGGCCGCCGCCCTGCGGACGTGGGCCCGGTTCGGTACACCGCGTCCCGATCGTCGTCTCGGCGACGTCGACGTCGTGCACGGAACCAATTACGTGGTGCCACCGTCTCGGCGACCGCGTCTCGTGTCGGTGTACGACTGCTGGGCGCTCGACAATCCCGAACGGGTTCACCGTGACGTGCGCCTGATGATCGCGGCATTGCGTCGCGCGATCGACGACGGAGCCCACGTGCACGCTTCGTCCCATGCCACCGCGGCCCGCTTGCGCGAGCACTTCCCCCATGCGCCCACGACGGTCGTTCATCTCGGCGCTCCCCCGATCCGACCGGTGAAAGAGCCGGGCGAAGGCCGCGATTCGATCGTGCCCGACACGGGAAATCTGTTCGTGGCGATCGGCACCGTCGAACGGCGCACGAATCTTCCCTTCCTCGTGTCGCTGTTCGACGACGTCGTCGCCGTGGTACCCGACGCCCGGCTCGTTCTCGTCGGCGCAGCCGGCGACGACCAGTCCGCGGTCGTCGCCGCCCGGGATCGATTGCGTCACCGCGACCGCGTGCACTTGCTCGGTCGCGTCGACGCACCCACCCTCTCGGGACTGACCGGGCGGGCCCGGGTTCTCGCGTACCCCTCGCTCGACGAGGGATTCGGATTCCCGGTACTCGAAGCGATGGCGGCGGGCGTCCCGGTGGTGGCCTCTGCGGTCGGTTCGATCCCCGAGGTCGCCGGTGACGCCGCTCTGTTGCGACGTTGCGACGACCGCGCCGGTTGGACCGAGGCCCTCTCGACCGCGCTGACCGACGAATCGGTCCGGCATCGATTGGCGACCGCCGGGACCGCGCGACTGGCGGCGTTCGACTGGACGCGTACCGCCAGCGAGATGACCGCCCTCTACACCGATCTCGCCACGCGCGGGTGAACCAGCAAGAATGACCCGGTGATCACGGTACTGGCCGGCGGTGTGGGCGCCGCTCGATTCCTGCGCGGGCTCGTGAACGTCGTCGATCCCGAGCGAATCGACGTCGTGGTCAACACCGGCGACGACACGGTGCTGCACGGGCTGTCGATCTCGCCCGACCTCGACACCGTGACGTACACCGTGGCCGGTGCCATCGACACCGAACGGGGATGGGGTCTGGCCGACGAGTCGTGGACCGCCATGGAGAATCTCGCCCGCTACGTCAACGTGCGTCCCGAGGGTTCGACGGCCGCTCCCGACTGGTTCAACCTCGGCGACCGCGACCTAGCGACCCACTTCTACCGAACCGCGCGTCTGGCCGAGGGGGCGTCACTGTCGAGCGTGACCGACGAGATCGCCCGCGCCTGGGATCTGCGCCTGCGACTGCTGCCGATGACCGACGATCGCGTGGCCACCATGGTCGACATCGTCGACGTCGACGGGCAGCGACGCACGGTGTCGTTCCAGGAGTACTTCGTGCGCCGTCGCCATTCCGTGCCGGTCACCGGCGTGCGTTTCGCCGGAGTCGAGTCCGCCCGACCGACGTTCCTCGACGGCCTCGCTCGTGCCGAGACGGTGATCATCGCCCCGTCGAACCCGATCGTCTCGATCGGGCCGATCCGCGCCTTGCCCGGGGTCGACGACGCGCTGGCCGCGATTCGCGACCGCGTCGTGGCCATCTCCCCCATCGTCGCGGGCTCGGCACTCAAGGGTCCCGCCGACCGCATGTTGACCGAACTCGGCATGGAGGCGTCCGTGGTCGGTGTGGCCCGCCTGTACGCGCCGGTGTGCGCGACGCTCGTCATCGACCACCGCGACGCCGCGGCGCAGGCCGCGGTGGAGGCCGAAGGGGTGCGTTGCGTGGTGACCGACACCATCATGCGTTCGACGGAGATCACGAACGAACTGGCGCGGGTGGTGCTGCGCGCCGCCGAGACAGGAGGACCACATGAGTGAACGACCGACAACCGCACCGCGGTTGACCGCCTGGGGCGTGCACGGGATCGGGGAGATCCGGCCGAACGACCAACTCGGTGACATCATCGTCGATGCCTGTCGCGCCGAGCCGAACGGCCCGCTGCTCGACAACGACGTGCTCGTGGTGACGCAGAAGGTCGTCTCCAAGGCGGAGGGTCGCATGGTGGCGATCGACGCCGACGACCCCTTGTCCCACAAGGCCCTCGTGGAGGAGGAGGCCGTGCGGGTCGTGCGACGCCGCGGCGACCTCATCATCACCGAGACCCGTCACGGCTTCGTCTGCGCCAACAGCGGAATCGACCTCTCGAACGTCGAACGGGGTTGGGCGGCCTTGCTCCCCCTCGACAGCGATCGCTCGGCGCGCCGCATTCGCGACATCGTGCGGGCCAAACTCGGGGTCTCCGTCGGTGTGATCATCTCCGACACCTTCGGCCGACCGTGGCGCAAGGGACTCACCGACGTGGCCATCGGGGTGGCCGGCGTGGCCGCGGTGGTCGACCTGCGCGGGACTCCCGACGCCCTCGGTCGCGTCATGCAAGTCACCGAGGTGTGCGCCGCCGACGAGATCGCCTCGGCCGCCGAACTGGTCATGGGCAAGTCGAGTGGCGTGCCGGTGGCCGTCGTGCGCGGAGTGGACCCGACTTGGTTCCGCGAATCGTCGATGAGCGAGATCGTGCGACCACCGCAGGAGGATCTCTTCCGCTAGGCGACGGTGGTGGCCAGACCGTCGACCAACGCGGTCCACGGTGCCCAACCGAGGTGCAAACGAGCGCGCGAGGGCGACAGCGCCGAACGTTGGATCGCCCCGGGTCGCTTCGGTTCGGAGACCACGGACTCGATCCCGATCGCCTGCAACAACGCGCGCAGACTCGTCTGGGTTCCGGTCGCCACGTGAAGCGTCTGGCCGGACCCCTTCGTGAGCGAACGGGCGATGGCATCGACCGCGTCGTCCACGAACAACAAGTCGATCGTCTGCTTGCCGTCGCCGTGGATCACCGGAGTCTCACCAGCCGCGCGGGCGGCCAACAACGACGCCACGAGATTGCCGGTCGGATTCTGGCGCGGCCCGTAGATGGTCGACAGGACGAGCGCGGTGTGGTCGAGTCCGTGGTCCCGGCGATAGAGATCGACGAGTTCGAGCGCGGCACCGACCGCCACTCCTTGCACACCGACGGGATGCCGTTCGCGATCTTCGCGAACGGGCAACTCGCGGGTCGGCACCTCGCCGTACATCGCCGCACCGGGCACCACCACGACCACCTTGGACACCGCGGCGACCCGGCACGACTCGAGAGCCGCGGCCACCGCCGCGAACGATCGCACGGCATCGGCCGAATCGGTTCGCTCTCCGGTGAACGCCGCCGTCACCACCATCACGTCGGGACGTCGACGACGCACCAAATCGGGGAACTCCGGGATGGTCACGTCGACCGTGTCGATGCGCAATGCGCCCTCAGGTGCCCCGGCCCGGGCGGCGGCGAGGTTCGCCAGCCCTCCCGTGGAGAGATCGTCGACCACCTCGACGCGCAGACCGTCACCGATCAAACGCTCGACGAGGTGCGAACCGAGAAAGCCCGCTCCCCCGACGACCATCACCGACCGGGGTGCCGCGGTCGTGGTCGTGGCGCCGGCTTTGGCCATCACACGGCGGAGGGGTCGGGGACGCGCGCGCCCTCGAGGTTCTCCCCGGGGGCGACGACGCCCGCGGCTCCGATCACGCTGTCGACCACCCGTGCTCCACCACCAACCTCGCCCATCACGATCGAACGCACGACGATCGCACCGGCGCCGACGCGCCCGGTCGCCAGCACCACCGAGTCCTCGACCGACGCACCGGCGTCGATTCTGGCCCCCGCCGACACGAGGCTGTGTCGCACGAGGGCGCCCGCTTCAACGATCGCACCGGTCTCGACTGCCGCCACCGGACCGACCGCCGAGGCCCGTCGCACGCCGTCGATCATGTCGAGATTGGCCCGCAGGTACGGCTCGGGACGACCGGTGTCGATCCAGTAGTCGTCGGTCGACATCGCGAACAGTCGACCGTCGGCCACGATCGCCGGGAAGGTCTCTCGTTCGATCGACACCTTGCGACCGGTCGGGATACGACCGAGCACCGACGGCTCGAGCACGTACGTGCCGGCGTTGATGAGGTTGCTCGGAGCGGTGCCGGGGGCCGGCTTCTCGACGAATCGCTCGACGCGTCCATCGGACGCCAGTGCGACCACCCCGTAGGCCGACGGGTCGTCGACCGGCGTGAGGTGCAACGTGGCCTCGGCCCCCGTCGCGCGGTGGAAGGCGATCAACGACGCGACGTCGAGGTCGCAGAGCACGTCTCCGTTGACCACCACGAAGGTGTCGTCGATACCGGCGTGCTCGGCCGCGAATCGAATGGCCCCGGCCGTGTCGAGCGGCTCCGGCTCGACCGCGTAGTGCAGGCGCACGCCCGCGCACGTGCCGTCGGGGAACGCCGCGACGAACGGCTCGGGTTTGAAGCCGAGTCCGAGCACCACCTCGTCGACGCCGGCCACCGACAACATGCGCACGAGGTTCTCGACGATCGGCCGGTGTCCGACCGGCAACATCGGCTTGGGTGTCGTCAGGGTCAACGGGCGCAGTCGGGTGCCGAACCCGCCCACCAGCACGACCGCGCGCATCAACCGCTCGTGGTGGTGGTCGCAGCGACGGTGGTGGTCGCAGCGACGGTGGTCGACGACCCGTCGGCCTACGGGGTGGTCGCACTGGCGTCCGATGGACGCGTCGAGCGATTCG
>JBJTFY010000120.1:0-11967 GCA_046093625.1 Actinomycetota bacterium | reverse complement strand
CCACGACCGCCTTCCGTACGAACTCACCGGGGCGCAACGTCGGGTGATCGCCGAGATCGAGGCCGATCTGGCGTCGCCCACCCCGATGCACCGTTTGTTGCAGGGCGACGTCGGCGCGGGCAAGACCCTCGTGGCGGTGTCGGCGATGTTGGTGGCGGTTCAAGGTGGCCACCAAGGTGCGCTGATGGCCCCCACCGAGGTTCTGGCCGAGCAGCACTCGGTGGGGATCCGGCGTTTGCTCGACGACCTCCGGGTGCCGGCCGACGACACGCTCGAGGGCGAGCGCCCGGTGCGCGTGGAGTTGCTCACGAGCAGTGTCACGGCCGAACGACGACGTGACATCCTCGCGGGTCTGGCCGACGGCAAGGTCGATCTGGTCATCGGCACCCACGCGCTCATCCAGGAGACGGTCGACTTCCACAGTCTCGGTGTCGTGGTGGTCGACGAGCAGCACCGTTTCGGCGTCGAGCAGCGCGCGGCCCTGCGCGACAAGGGTCGCGGTGCCATTCCCGACGTACTCGTCATGACGGCCACGCCGATTCCGCGCACCGCGGCCATGACGGTGTACGGCGACCTCGACGTGAGCGTGCTCGACGAGAAACCGCCGGGTCGCACCCCGATCGTCACCCGTGCCGCGACCGGTCCCGCCGACGAGGAAGAGGTCTGGTCCGACGTGCGCGCCCAGGTCGCCGCGGGTCGACAGGCGTACGTGGTGTGTCCCCTGATCGAGGAGAGCGAGAAGTTGGAAGTGGCCAGCGCGGAGGAGACCGTCGCGCGCCTCGGGGCCACCGAGTTGCGCGGCCTGCGCATCGGCCTCCTGCACGGGCGCATGTCATCGGCCGACAAGGAAGCCGTCATGGAGCGATTCCGCGTCGGTGACACCGACGTGCTCGTGGCCACCACCGTGATCGAGGTGGGTGTCGACGTTCCGAACGCGACGGTGATGGTGATCCTCGACGCCGACCGGTTCGGTATCGCCCAATTGCACCAGTTGCGCGGACGCGTCGGCCGCGGCCGTCACGCGGCCAACTGTTGGCTCGTCACCTCACCGGACGAGAAGGTGGACGAACTCCTCGTGGACTCGAATCCGCGTATCGACGCTCTCGTCGACTCGGACGACGGTTTCTACCTCGCCGAGGTCGACCTCGAGTTGCGTGGCGAGGGCACGCTCATGAACAAGGAGCAGAAGGGTCGAACCGACTTGAAGCTCGCCTCGCTCAGGCGCGATCGCGAGTTGGTGCAGTTGGCCCGCGAGGCCGCACACGCCATCATCGACTCCGACCCCGATCTGGCGGAGAATGGCGAACCGCGCGACGAGTCGGAACTCTTCCTGCGTCCCCAGGACGAGGAGTTCCTCTTCAAGAGTTGACGCAGGCGGCCAGCGCGGGCATGTCGTCCGACGCCGCGCCGCTCACGACGCCGGCATCGTCGGAGATCGTCACCGACGTCGGCCCGTCGAGGCGTACCGCGGCCGCCACCGTGTCGTCGACCACGAGCACGGCCGAACGCGGTCCGACGAGCAGTTGCACGCTGGCCGAGGGGGAGGGCGTCCGTGCGACACTCAGGAACTCGACGGTGTCGCTCGACGACCAGGAGCGATCGGCCCCGACCGACATGTGGACGGTTTCGTTCGAGCCGTCGGGGTCGACGAAGGTGAATCCCAGTCGTCGGTCGTCCGTCAGGCCGTCGATCGTGCCGCGCCAACGCCAGCAGGTTCCGTCGATCGTTCCACGTTCGTCGGACCGGCCCTCGAAGTTCACGAGCGACTCCCAGATCCGCGACCGCACCGACAGCTCGACCGTGGCACCGGCGAACACCGGCGTGAAGTCGCTCTCTACCAACCGCGCGAAGGGTGTGTCCTCGACCAAGGGGGTCTCGACGGGTCGCAAATACGCCGCGGGTTTGGTGCGATCGAGGTCCTCGGCGAACCACTGCCACGTTCGAGGCAGGACGTAGTCGGCCGAGGTGTCTCCGAGGTAGATCTCGCCGATCATGAAGGACTTCCAACTGAATCGCGTCGCCGGCACCCGGTGGTTGTCGAGATAGGTCCACGGGTACATGGTCCAGGCCAGGAGTGCGTCTCCGTCGTCCGAGACGAGGTCGAGCACGGCGCGCACGCTCCGCGACTGTCCGCTCATCGCCTGTTCCCGTTCGCGCGTCTCGGCGGCGAACGAGTGGAAGTTCCCGGCCCGTGTCGCGCCGTCCCAGAAGAGGTCTCCGCACTGAGCGAACAGGGCGACCGCCACGGCGACGATGACCGGGGCGTGGGCGATGCGACGATCGCCGGGGGAGCGTCGCTCGGCCGTCCAATTCGCGACGTGGCTCAACGCGCGCGACAACCAGGCGACGATGACCGCGAACATCAGGGCGGTGGGCACCGCGATCACCGAGAAGTAGTGGCTGGAGTAGCGCTGTCCGAGAACGAGTTCGCCCCATCCACCGACGAACCACGCGGTCAGGGACACGGCGACGGCCCGTTGGGTGGTGTCGAGCGCGTGACGGCGGCCGATCGCACCGGCGACGAACACCACCACGATCAACACCGACTCGGGTCGCTCGGAGTAGTAATCGATCATCGTGTTCCAGCCGAGACCGATCTGCTCGGCGTATCCGCGGCCGGTGCCGTCGCTCATGAACGAGGCGTAGGTCCACCATCCCGACCAGAACTGGTCGAAGCGTCCGCGCAACGAGTACCAGACGGGGGCCGAGAGCACGGTGGCCACGAAGGTCGACGCCGCCACGAGCCGCGGACGGCTGAATCCCGAACCGTATCGTCGCCGATGAGCCAACAGGAAGCCGACGGCGAAGGCGGCGAGGACCGAGGTGAGCAACGTCTGCACCGCCAGACCCAACGAGGCGACGGCCCCGATCCAGAGGAGTCGGGCGAGTCGAGGGTCGCGCCACGGACGGTCCCAGAGGGCGACGACCACGACCGCCGCCAGGAGGGCGGTGGTGATGTTGCGGCTGTAGACGACCCCCGCGTAGTCGCTCGACGACATGAAGAAGTGGACGACCGTCACCGCCGCCGACACGGCGGCCGCGGTGCGGTGACCGGCGAATCGACGCGCGACCGCCCACGACGCGGCACCCAGGGTCAGCGAGATGACGAGGCAATAGGACGCGATGGCGAACCAATACGTGTCGTACGACGTGAACCATCGCGCCGAGTCGTAGACGACCGTCTCGAGCGGCCCCTTGTTGTGAATGCCGTTCTCGTAATAGGTGCCTCCGAAACGCGCGGCGCGCTCGACGATCGTGCGGGCGTACTGCGGGTCGTAGTCCTGGCTTCGCCGTTCGATAGCGAACCATCCGAGCGTCGCCACGGTCGCCGCGAGCGCCGCCGAGACGTGCGCCCAGCTGTCGCGTACGGGCGTGTGGTCGTTCGACCGCCGACGCAGCAACACGTCCACGGCGAGGAACAACGAGACGATGCACACGACGTTGACCCGCAACATCGGCCCGATCGTGTGTCGTTGGACCTCCACCGCATCGGTGGCGATCGAGGCGTACAACTCGACGAGTGAGGCGACGAGGCCCGTTCCGAGGATGAGGGCGAGACGCCTCGATCGTCTGGCCACCACCCACAGTGCCGACCCGGCCAGTACGACGAACCACCACAGGGTTCCGGTCGAGTCGATGCCGGAGAACCACGCGAGACGCGAGGGCAATCGGTCCCCGACGCCGAAGCGGTCGTAGTCCCCGAAGTCGTACCGCAGCGCGCCGGGCAACTCGCGCCTCATCACGTCGATCCAGAATCCGGCGTCGGTGAGGAGCGAGGTCATTTGGTCGAGCTGGCCCGACCCCCGCACCCATCCGCGGAATCCGGCGAGTTCGGGCGCGTTCAGGAAGGTCTCACCGTCGTCCCACGTGTTGCTTCCGGTGCGGTCCAGCAGGGCATCGGACATCGGCATCCCGTGGGCGACGAACGATTCGGTCATCGCGGCGTCGGGCAGAATCCGCAGACCCACGTTGTTGATGAGCGGGTACTGGTTCCGGTCGCTCGTCCCCTGTGACACGGCGACGTAGCCGAGCGCCACCATCAGCGCGATGGCGCACCGCAACGCCGTGCGCCGCGAGTCGGCGTCGCGTGTACGCCATGCCGCCCCGGCCAGAACCAGCGCGACGATCAACGCCGACATCGAGTGCGAGTCGCGGGTGAGGAGGAACGCGATCGTCGCCGCCGTGGCCGCGACCATGCTCCGGCGTCCGGGGGAGTGCGCGAAGCGCAACCACAGCGCCAGGGCGAGCATCGACGTCGACAGTCCGACCGATTCGCTGAGCACCTCGACGCACCACATCGCGAAACGCGGTTGCACGGCAATGGCCGTGACCGCGAGCGAGGCGACCCATGCCAGGGGTCGCGATTCGAGAATGCGCAGCAACGTCGCACAAACCAAGGTCACGGCGAGCGCGTAGGCGAGACTCTGGACGACCACGAGCCAACGGACGTCGAAGCCGACGGTCCACAGCACGAGTGGAAGTCCGACGGGACGTTCGGAGAACCAGAACGACGGCGAAATTGGGCCGATTCGGGCGACCTTGGTGAACGAGGAGGAGTCGGGAAAGAACGACGGCAGTCCACCGCGCCACAACGGACCGACGACCCTCACGATGAAGGCCGCGGCACCGAGGGAGAAGACCCACGGTGCGCGGTCGCGTCGGGGGTTCGCGTCGGGCGTCGTCACCGACCGTCCGTCGGGTCGTCGGACCAATCGTCCTCGGGCAACACCAGATCCCACCGGTCGAGGCAATCCCGGCATTTGTAGGTGACGATGTCGCCCGGATACCAGCGACCGTCCTCGCGCGGATGCGTGGTGAGGTAGCAGCGACCTCCGCAGTCGACGCACTCGATCTCGGGCTCGGGTGTCACTCCGACAGTCTGCCCGTTCGGCCCGCCGTAGCATGTGCGCATGCGCGTCGTCGCCGGCACCCTGCGCGGGAGATCGATCGTCGCACCCGACGGTGACGCCACCCGACCGACGACCGACCGAACCCGCGAGGCCGTCTTCAACGCGTTGTCGAGCCTCGGGGTCGTCGAGGACGCGGTGGTTCTGGACTTGTTCGCGGGCAGCGGGGCGATGGGGATCGAGGCGTTGTCTCGCGGAGCGCGGCGCTGCACGTTCATCGAGCGAGATCGTCGGGCGCTCGAGTCGATTCGAACCAACGTGAGCAAGCTCGACCTCGGCGATCGGGCGACGGTGATCGCCGGAGACGTGGCGGTGAACGTGGTCGCTCAACGGTTGGCCGACCTCGTGTTGGTCGACCCCCCGTACGATTTCACCGCGTGGCCCGAGCTGCTGCGGGCGATCACGCCGGCCCTTGCCCCCGGCGGCCTCGTCGTGGCCGAGAGCGGACGCGAGATCGCCGTCCCGGAGGGCTGGGACGTGCTCCGGGCCCGTTCCTACGGCCGCACCCGGGTGGCATTCCTCGAGCGGACGACCCCCTCGACCGGTACCGTTACCCCGTAGATGGCCACGACATCCGCGCTCACCGTGCTCTACCCGGGCAGCTTCGACCCGATCCACAACGGGCACCTCGACGTCGTCGCCCAGGCGGCCGAACTCTTCGGGACCGTCGTCGTGGCCGTCATGCACAACCCCGACAAGCCGTCGGGTCTCATCGGGCTCGAGGCGCGCGTCGAGTTGGCCCGGGCGAGCACCGCGCACATCGCGGGCGTGCGGGTCGAGGCGCATCCGGGCCTCGCGGTCCAGGCGGCCGCCGCCACCGGCGCGGACTTCATCGTCAAGGGACTGCGTACCGCGGCCGACTTCGAGGTCGAACAGCAGATGGCCCACACCAACCACTCGGTGTCCGGAGTGCGCACCGTGTACCTGCCGTGTCGCGCCGACCACGCATTCATCAGCAGTCGTTTCATCCGTGAAATCGCCCAATACGGTGGGAGAATCGATCACATGGTGCCCGCACCGGTGGCCACGGCCCTGGCGGGTATCTTTGGGAAGCCTTCGGGCGGCAGCCAAGGACGAGCATGAACTCCACTTTCGACGACTTCGATGACGACACCGGTTCGTACGACCGCGGGCCCGACGATCAGGTCGGCTCGTCCGGTGTGCTCCTGCGCCGGGCGATCGACATCATCGCCACGGCCCCGAACATGCCGCTCTCCTCGACGCCGCGCATCGACCGTGACGTGATCATCGAGATCCTCCAGGAGGCCCTGAATCGCCTGCCGGACGAATTGCGCGACGCCCGATGGTTGTTGAAGCAACGCGAGGAATTCATGGTTCGCACCCGTCGAGAGGGCGACGAATTGATCGATGCCGCCAAGGTCCAAGCCGAGCGATTCGTGCAGCGGTCCGAGGTCGTGCGCGCCGCCGAACAGCGTGCGCGTCAGATCGTGGAGGCCGCCGAGGACGAGTCGCGTCGCCTGAAGAACGAGACCGAGGACTTCCTCGACCAGCGGCTGGCGAGTTTCGAGATCCTCCTCGACAAACTCGCCAAGACCGTGGCGACGGGTCGGCGTCGTCTGGCCATCGGTGAGGTTCCCAACGAGTCCCGAGCGGCGGAACGTTCGGAATTCGAAGAAGGAACGAGCGACGATTCCGGGGCCATCTTCTTCGACCAGGACAGCACCCGCAACCGGTGAGGAACCCGCTCGTCGTCAATGCCCTCGAGATGCTGCGGCGTCCTGGCACCCAGAAGTCCGTCGAACTCTCGGTTCCACCGGTGACATTCGATCTCGTCGACGATCGATTGGTGCCGGGAGGTGAGGTCGCCGTGGCGGTTCGCTGCGAAAGCCTGTCGGACGGGATCGTGGTCGACGGCACGGTGCGGGTCGGGTTTCGGGGCGACTGTCGCCGCTGTCTGGCGCCCCTCTCCGGGGAGGTCGAGATCGGGGTGCACGAGCTCTATCAGGTGAACCTCACCGACCCCGACGCGTTCCCGATCGAGAACGACCAAATCGACCTGGCCGCGATGGTCCGCGAGTCCGTTTTGCTCGAACTTCCCGACGGGCCGGTGTGCCGTCCCGACTGCGCCGGTTTGTGTCCGACCTGCGGGGCCGACCTCAACGAGGGATCGTGCGGGTGTTCCCCGGTGGCTCCGGATCCCCGCTGGGCCGCCCTCGACGCCATCCGGGACCCGTTGCCCGAATAGGGCCGGTCGAGGGGGAAACCCCGGGATCACCGCTATTCTTTCGGGGCTGTTACGAGGAGAAGATCGACGTGGCCGTTCCGAAGAAGAAAAAGTCGAAGATGAAGTCGCGGAGCCACCGGGCCGGTGCCTGGAAGCTCGGCGCCCCCTCGCGCAGCCTCTGCCCGCGATGTGGCTCGGCCAAGTTGCCCCACACGGTGTGCAACGCCTGCGGTTGGTACAAGAACCGCGTCGCCGTCGAAGTCTGACCCCGACCCGATGTTGCCCATCGCCGTCGACGCCATGGGCGGCGACCGCGCCCCCGGTGAGATCGTCGCCGGTGCCCGCGACGCCGCGAACTCCGGATTGCCCGTGGTCCTGGTCGGACCCCAAGGTCTCGACACCGCCGGACTCGACCTGATCGTGGCGTCCGAGGTCATCGACATGGACGAGGATCCGGCCGGTGGCGTTCGCCGCAAGAAGGATTCCACGCTCGTTCGCGCCGCCGAAGCGGTGCGCGACGGCAAGGCCTCGGCGATGATCTCGGCCGGCAACACCGGCGCGACGATGGCGTCGGCGTTGCTGAAGATGGGTCGCGTGTCGGGCGTGAAGCGTCCCGCCATCGCCACCCCGATTCCGGTTCCCGGGGGACGCCCGACCGTGTTGCTCGACGCCGGCGCCAACGCCGAGGTGCAAGCCGAGTGGCTCGTTCAGTTCGCCCTCATGGGATCGGTGTACTCGCACCACCGTTACGGCGTCGAGCGTCCGCGCGTCGGTCTGTTGTCGATCGGTGAGGAGCCGGGCAAGGGGGACACCCTCCGCAAGGACGCCTACGACCTGTTGAAAGACGCCCACGGAATCGACTTCATCGGCAACGTCGAGGGTCGTGACGTGATGACCGACGACGTCGACGTGGTCGTGACCGACGGGTTCACCGGCAACGTGGTTCTCAAGACGCTCGAGGGCGGCATGAAGACCCTGGTTCGGGCCCTGATCGCGGCGTTCGGATCGAAAGACGAGTACAAACCGCACGCCGACGCCCTCTTCCCGGCGCTGCTCCCGCTGTACGACAGCGTCGACCCCGATTCGACGGGGGGCGCGGCTCTGCTCGGCGTCGACGGCGTCTGCATCATCTCGCACGGCTCGTCGTCGGCGCGGGCCATGGTGAACGGCATCAAGGTGGCCGCCGACATGGTCGAGTCCGACATGGTGGGCCACCTGCGACGGGCCATCAACCCATGACCCGAGGCGCCCCGTCCGGGGGTGCGCGTCTCGGTACAATCGGTGCGTCCCGTCAACGGAGGAAGTCGTGCCCGCTGAAACCCATGTCGTCAACACGCCACTCGATCGCCCGGCCATCTTCGCCATCGTGCGCGACCAACTCGTCGACATCCTCGAGATCGACCCCGAGAGCATCTCGGAGGGCCAGTCGTTCAAGGACGACCTCAAGGCTGATTCGCTCGATCTCGTCGAATTGGTCGACGCCCTCGAAGAGGAACTGAGCGAGCGCACGGTCGGCTTCCGCATCGAGGACGAGGACCTCGCCGACCTCAAGACCGTTCGCGACGCCGTCGATTTCGTCCTGGCCCACGTCCGGCAGAACTCCGTCTGATACGGGCCATGGCCGGCGTGCTGTCCCGATTGCGTAATCGGGCCCGACTGGCCGCGCGACGCAACCGACTCCCGCGGCGTCGGCCCGCGCTCGGTTTCGACGACTGGACCATGGCGGTCGCCGCGCACCGCTTCACCGACCGCGATCTCGGTCTCCAGTCGATGAGTCACCGCTCGTGGTGTGGCGAGAACGGCGGTGTGCCGTCCAACGAACGACTGGAGTTCCTCGGTGACGCGATCCTGCAGTGGGTGGTCACCGACCTGATCTACGCCGAGTTCCCCGAGCGCGACGAGGGCTCGCTCACCGACGTCCGCAAGAGCCTCGTGAACGCCGACATGCTCGCGCAGATCGCGCGCGAGATCGACCTCGGCTCGCAGTTGCTCCTCGGCGCCGGCGAGGACGATGCCGGGGGTCGAACGAAGACCTCGATCCTGGCCGACGCGCTCGAGGCCTTCATCGGCGCGCTCTATCTGGACGGTGGTCCCCAGAAGGCGCGCACGTTCGTCACGTCGATCATGGGCGAACGTCTGAGCGGATCGTTCGAACGACTCGAGGACTTCGACGCGCGCAGCCATCTGATCCGCGTCTGTGTGCGCGAATGGAGTCGCCCACCTTTGGTCGAGATCTCGTCGCAGGGGGCCGCGCACGAACCGGTCTTCACCGCGGTCGTCGTGATCAACGGTGAGGAGTTGGGGCGGGCCGAGGGACGCTCGAAGAAGATCGCCGCCCAGGCGGCCTCGGTCGCGGCCCTCGCCGTGTTGGCCGCGCGCGGCGTCGACACCAGCCGTGCCTGAGCTCCCCGAGGTCGAGACGGTTCGTCGCGGCCTCGAACAGCGTTTCGTCGGACGCACGATTCGTTCCGTGGAGGTCGGACGCGAACGTTCGGTTCGTCGCACCAGTCGCGAGGAAGTCATCGCGCGACTGACGAGTGTGACGGCGGTGAGGGCCCGGCGGCGCGGGAAGTACCTGCTGGTCGACCTCGATTCCGGCGACGAGATGATGATTCACCTGCGGATGAGCGGTCAGGTGCTCGTCGACGCCACACACCACCCGCGACCGCCGCATTGTCACGTCGTGCTCGTTCTCGACGGGGGAGAGGAACTGCGATTCGTCGACCCCCGAACCTTCGGTGAGGTGGTGGTCTACGACCCGGAGAACGTCGACGCGATACTGCCGGAACTGGCTCGGCTCGGTCCCGACCCCGTCGGCGACGGACTCGACGATGCGACGTTGGCCCGACTGTTGCGTTCGACGCGACGTCCGGTGAAAGCGGCCCTTCTCGACCAGTCCCTCGTGGCGGGCATCGGCAACATTTACGGCGACGAGATTCTCCATCGCGCGGGCATCCATCCGCGTCGACCGGCCGATCGGGTGTCGTCGAGTCAACGTCGACGGTTGTTGCCCGCCCTTCACGGGGTGTTGCGCGAGGCGATCGAGGCCGGGGGTTCGACGCTGTCGGATGCGCAATACGTCGACCTGATGGGGGCCACGGGCTCGTACCAAGACGACCATCGGGTGTACGGACGAGCGGGGGAACGTTGCCCGACGTGCGCACGGGGCATCATCGCGAGTGCGGTCATCGGTGGCCGCACGTCGTGTTGGTGCGGCGTTTGCCAGCGCTGAGGGCCCGTTCGGGGTGACCGATGGAAGGGTCCGGCCGACCCCGGTGAACTAGGGTCGGGCTGCCGTGTTCCTCAAGTCACTGACCCTCAAAGGCTTCAAGTCCTTCGCCGACAACACCGTCATGCACCTCGAGCCCGGGGTCACGGTGGTCGTGGGCCCGAACGGTTCGGGTAAGTCGAACGTGGTCGACGCCATCGCCTGGGTTCTGGGCGCCCAGGCCCCGAGCGCGGTGCGCTCGCAGAAGATGGACGACGTGATCTTCGCCGGCACCGCCAAACGTCCGGCGCTCGGTCGCGCCGAGGTCACCTTGACCCTCGACAACGGGCTCGGACTGCTCCCGGTCGACGTGGCCGAGGTCAGCGTCAGTCGCGTGCTCTACCGAACCGGCGAGAGCGAATACAGCATCAACGGCGTTCCCTGTCGACTGCTCGACGTCCAGGAACTGCTCTCCGACGCCGGCGTCGGTCGCCAGCAGCACGTGATCGTGAGCCAGGGACAGATCGACGCCGTGCTGAACGCGCGACCCGAGGATCGCCGGTCGATCATCGAAGAAGCCGCCGGGGTGCTGAAGTTCCGCAAACGCAAGGAGAAGTCGGAGCGTCGACTGGAGGCGACCGAGGGCTCCTTGTTGCGGGTCCAGGACCTGCTGCGCGAGGTGCGCCGGCAGTTGCGTCCGCTCGAACGTCAAGCGGAGGCGGCCCGCCGTCACGGCGACCTCGTCGCCGAGTTGAATGCTTTGCGACTGTTCCTCAGTGGTCGCGAGATCGCCGGGTTCCGGCGTCGTCTCGAGGCCCTCGCCGGTGACCGTTCCGACGCCACGCGGCGCGAGGACGAATTGCGCAAGGCTCTGGCCGAACTCGACACCAGCGTCCTGGCCGCCGAGGCCGAACTCTCGGCCCGCGGCGAAAGTGGCCTCGGCGACGAGTTGGTGCGGGTCGAGCAGTTGCGCGAGCGGGCCCGCGGTATCTCGATGCTGTTGGTCGAGCGGCGCCGGTCGTACGAACGCGATCGGGGCCAGATGATGGACTCCGGGGTGATCGCGAACCTCGAAGCCGACGCCGCCGGGTTGCGCGGTGAACTCGATGAGGTGTTGTCCGCGATGGCGCGGCTCGAGCCCGAGAGCCAGGAACTGGCCCACGACGAGGCGGCGTACGACGGTGAGCGCACCGCCGCCGCCACGCTTTTCGATCACATCGCCTCCTCCTCGTCCGCGGCGACCGCGGCCGCCGAGGTTCGCGGTGAGCTGCGTACCCTGCGGGCATCGGTCGAGGCCGCGGACTCCGAGCACCGTCGTCTGGCCGCTCGTTTGGCCGCACTGTCCGAACGCGAGGCGCGACTCGTCGCCGAGATCGAGCGTCTGCGCGCCGAGTGCGAGCGGTCCCAGTCGATCGAGTTGCCCTTGGTCAACGAGGTCACCGACGCCGAATCGAGGCGCATGGCGGCCGAGGCGGCGCTCGAGACCACGATCGCCTCGCGCAACGCCGAGGCGGCCGATCCCGCCCGTTGGCAGGCCCGCGCCGAAGCGTTGCAGTTGGCGCTCGACAGTGCGCGGGCCCGCGCCGGCGCGGAGAAGTTACGTGACGTGGGTGGCGTCGTGGGCACCCTGCTCGACCTCGTCGTCATCGACGAGGGCTGGGAGAACT
>JBJTFY010000119.1:0-8459 GCA_046093625.1 Actinomycetota bacterium | reverse complement strand
CGGATCTGGTACTCACGGGCGTTGACTGAGCCGCCCGATCGGGCCTGCGGCAGGACGTACCAGATCCAGTGACTTTCTTTGCGGCCCTCCCGTAGTTCGGTGATCGCCCGCTGGTAGGTCGCGCCGTGCTCGACTCCGCCCCGTTCTTGAGCGACCCGGAAACGCCTCACGTCGGCGGGCACGTTCATGATTCCACCTTCTCGGAATGGTCACCTTCCGGTACGTCGGCGGCCGTCAACAGGATGAGGTCATCGATGCCCGTCAGACCATTGACGTAGATCCTCTCGGCATGATTCGCCTTCATGAGATTCACCAAATGACGCGCCGAACGGGCGTTTCCGAAGTCGGACGCCGCTCTCGCCCGATCGAACCATGCGAACACGGCTCCCCGGGCCGCATCGTCGACCATGAACGACTGCGTCAGGGCCATCCGCCGCAGAACCTTCCACAATTCTTCGTTCGTGTACGGATGGAAGTCGAGCGTCGCCGAAACCCGAGAAGCGAGACCGGTGTTCATACGGATGAAATTCTGCATCTCGGCGGGATAGCCCGCAAAGAACACGGCCACGTCGTTGCGGTGGGTCTCCATCAATTGGATCAATTCCGCCACCGCCTCGTCGCCGAAGTCATGGCCGCCTGCGTTCAACGAGTACGCCTCGTCGATGAAGAGCACCCCTCCCAAGGCCTGCGTGAAGATCCCCCGCGTCTTGAGGGCGGTCTGACCGAGGTAACCGGCCACGAGATCGGCTCGGGAGGCTTCGATGAATTTCGGGTAACGAACGATTCCCAGCGCCGCGTACAACTCGGTCAGTAACCGTGCGCCGACGGTCTTGCCCGTGCCGGGTTCACCTCGCAGAACGAGGTGACGGGGCATCTCGAGGTTTCTCGGGAGCCCGGCGCGGCGGCGCAGATGCTCGGTGTGACACTGAGCGACCAACGAACGCGACCAGTCGGCGACGGTGGTCATTCCCTCCATCTGGGCCAACTCCCCGAGAATCTCGTCGATAGGTCGGGGCTCGAAGACCGAAGCTCGACGATTCGATGCCATCGAGCGGCGTTCGTCCGCGGTGGGGGCGAGGTCGCGCTCCCGCGACAGCAGTGACCGTTGGCGTCGTTGCATCTCCTCGTGCAATGGGGAGGAATCCACCCCGGAGTCGGACACCGCTTCGACGTCGTTCAGCGGTGCGTACTCGACGGCGATTTCCAGACCGTACGTGCGCAGCAACCGCCGGGCCTCGTTCCAATCATCGCCGCATCGACGACGAATGTCGCGCACGAGGTCTCGCAGGGCGAACCGGGCCGTCGTGCGGGCCGGGTCGACGGAGTGCAGCAATTGCATCGCCCGGATGTTCGGATACCACTCCTCACCGAGTTCGACGTCGTCTTCGCTTTCGCCGTCCTCGAAAGAGACGTTGATCAGGATCAGAATCTCCTCGTCCGTGAGGTGCCTGTCGTTGTCCTTCACCCGAATGAGATCGGCCAAATCGTCGTGATCCGGATGGTCGTCCGGGATCGATTCCTCATCGGTTTCGTCGTGGTCTGAAAAGTCGTAGTCGCTCATGTTCCCCTCCAATAGGGAGAAAGAGCGGTCGAGGCGCGTCTGTGCGGTCGAAATCGAGAGTTTTGCTGGTCGACGGCCCAAGCAGGATGTCGCGGAAGGGTCGATCAACGGTCGCATCACCTCGATGCGATCTCTCGCCAGAGTTCGGCCATCGTCGCCGACGGGGAACCGTCCGACCACGGGTCGCTCGCCAGCATCCGAAGATACGAACTCCACTCGGTCGCGAGTCCTGCTCGGTCACCGCGGCTCGCATGCAGTCGGAGTCGCCGGCCTATCAGGTCTTCATGACCCGGGGCAGCGAGCAGACCCTGAGCGGTCGCCCAATAGACCCCCTCGACGTCATCGAGTTCGGCGCACATGTCGGCCAGGAGTTGTGCCGAACGGACCACCTGCATCGTGGCGTCGGTCGCCAGGCCGGTCGAATCGCTCCACAAGTACGAGGTGCCCGAGAACGGGGTTCCGCGAACCAACGACAGTCCGAACCGCAACGCCTCAACTCCGTCGTCCTCCGGCCACCTTCGGGCGTGGTCGTGACAGCGGCGCAGAATCTCGAGGTCGGTGACGATGCCCTTGACCGGCATCTCGTCGGTAAGTGTCACCGACAACCAGTCACCATCTCCTCCGGCCTCGTTCAATGCACGCCGAGCATCGCTCGTCACGTTTGCGAAGGTCGAATCCTTCACCTGGTCGACCCACATGTCGCCTCGAGCCATCGAACGGAACCGCCGCGACGGGTGCAGAGCGAGCCACACCACCAGTTCCTCACTGCGCGCCCGAGCGAAGCGCACCCGGGTGCCATCGGAACCGAGCACCTGGACCGGTCCGAGTACCGACACCACGAACTCGTGGGTCGGCACGCACGTTGGCACCACATTGCGAACGATCACGGGATACTCCTCCTTCTTCAGTTCACCATCACTCAAGAGCGCCACGTCCGCTGGTCCATTCGATCGCCGCAGCCGCTCGCGTCCGAGCACGACCCCCAGAGCGGTCACCCCCGAGACCACGGGGGTCAACCACACCGGGTCGTCGCCATCTTTCGGAGTTGCTTCACAGGACGAGGCGCGGGCGCCCGTTCCGTCGAACACGAACGGCACGGTCGTGGCCCCGGCAACCAGAAAGCGGGCGACCGCACCCATGAAGGTGCGCGTGGTCACCGACCCCCGAATCAATCGCACGACGTCGACCACGAGCGATCCGACGATCCACACCAGGCACAACCCCACGACGACGATTGCTCCCCGTACGACGATCGCGTCGACATCCTGAATCGCCGAGCCGATCATGTCGCCACCACCCGGGCCGTGCGGGTCGACGACACCCAACGGTCGACCACCCCCACGAGATGCAGCAACGTCGTTCGCTGACGCATCCGAACCGTCACCGTGCCGGACCAGAAGTCGGCGCTCACATCACCTTCGAGCCCGAAGGTCTCCAGATAGACGCGGGCCGATCGAACCGCTCGTGCCGGATCGATGATGCGCCACCCGGCGCGCACGAGCGTCACTTCCTGTGCACCGACCCGGGCCGCGTTTTCGGCGTGATCGGACGCCGAAACCCGGGCCGCCACCAGACGCCCCCCGTCGACGGCCAATCCGGCGATCACCGCGAAGGTGAGTACGAGACCCAGCACGAGTCCGGTGACCACACCGCGATCACGACCAGCATCGACTCTCGCCATCACTCTCCCCCACGGAATCGATCGATCACCTCGGTCGACGAGGCGCTCAATGCCGTCGAGCCGACTCCGAGCAGTCCGAGTCCGAGCGACGATGTCGAGCACGACACACGTACCGTCACCCATTCGGTACTCCCCGTCACGAATCGATCGGTCGACACCGAGATCCGCGCGCACGTTCGTTCACTACGAGCGAGATCGGCCACCACCGCCGACTCGGCCACCGCACGCATGCGGGACTCGGATACCAGTGACGCCGCACGGGCGCCCTGGTCGGCTGCGTGTCGCACCGCGTCGACTCCGGCACCGGCCCGTCCGACATGCACGACGAACAACAACAGCGTGACGAGGAGCGGGGTGAGCAGAACCATCTCGATCGCGGCGCTCCCGCGGTCCTTGGTCATCTCTCCGTCTCCAACGTGGCTCGTTCGATGGGCTCCACGACGGTTCGCACGACGGACGACGGAAAGAAGGGCACGAGTCGTGGAACGCGTACCTCCACGCTGAGGGTCACGCGCCCGTCGCTCAACCCCACGGTCGGTGTACGCACGAGCTCGCCGCCGAGGTCGGCCACCTGGGCGGTCGCCTCGTACACCCCGGCCACCGCCCCGGGCAGCCCGGGCGTACGGGCACCCGAGGCCACCGCGGCGCCCCGCCCCGCCGCCGCCGACGCGATGGCCGCCGAGTGGTACACGAGAGCCGCCTGCAGCCCCATCAACATGAGGAGCACGACCACGGGGACGACGAGCACCACCTGACTCGAGACCTCACCACGGTCACGAACGACTCGAACGTCCATGCCCGATCAGCCGAGGTCGAGATCGTTGGCCTTGTCGCGCACCTTGCCCGACACGATCACGCCGACCGACAGCGCCAATGCGATGAGTGCCGCGGCCATGACCACGGTCGTCGCGCTCACCTCTCCGCGGTCACGGTCCTGCTCTCTCGCCGCGGTGTATCTGATGCCGTAGTACTCCCAGAGTTGCCGGAAGTGGTTCATTGATGTCTCCATTTCTGTCTGTTGGTTGTGGCGATCAGGCACCGAAGCCGGCGCTGATCATCGTCACGGCCGGATAGCCGAGAAGGAGTAGGAACGCGAGGAAGATCACGACCATCGGAAGGCCCATGCGCTCGGTGGCCGAGTTCGCCCGGGCTTCAATGTCGGCGAGATGCTTGGCGCGCATCGACTCGGCCCGGGCCACCAAAGAGGCCGTCATGCGTGCACCTTGCTCGCCACTGAGGCGTATGGACGCCGCCAGCTCAGGCAACTCGTCGACACCGATTCGCGCACCGAGCGCCGAAAGTTCATCCCATGGCGAGCGCCGGGTGGCACGCGCGACGTCGAGAGAGCGTTGGATCGACTCGAACGACGGTCCGCTACCGTCCCGGGCTCCCGCGACGAGTGCGGTCTCGATGCCCGCGCCACCCGACAACAAAACGGACACGAGATCGAGATACGCCGACAGCGCGAGACGGAAGTCGCGACGGGCCGCCTCGGCACGCACGCGCAGACGGCGCACCGGCAGTCGGAAGCCCAACATCGCCAAGGCGAGCGACGACCACACAACTATTGGCAGCGGAGGTGGCGCGCCGACCCCCGCTCCGACGACGAAAACGATGATGGGTGCCATCGACCCCGCCACCGACCCCAACAATCGCTCGACGGCCACCGAACGAAGGTCGCGTCCACCGGCCTCGAGATCGGTCGGTGCCACGGCGAAGCGCCGGACGGTGAAAGTGATCGCGGATTCCCGATGAGTGCGCCACGACCACAGCATCATGCACAGTCCCAATCCGATCCCGAAACCACACACGACGATCATGAGCCCACCACCCGGTCATGGGCGACGAACCGGCTGACGGTCTCGAATCGCCCCATGCGCATCAACATGAGAAGCGCCGACGAGAACATCGCGATCACCAAACCGAGCACCACGACCCCCTCGGGAGTCGAATAGGCGTGCAGATACTCGCGCTGGAGAATCAACAGTCCGATGACGAAAACCGAGATCTCCGTGGCGATGATGCGTACACCACTGCGCAATCGAGCGCGCGCCACCCACACCCGGGTTCGCATGCGGGCGTCGTCGCGACAGCATTCGGCCAGGTGGGACAGCAACGTCGCGAAGTCGCGCACGTGGTTCTCGGCCGCCACCACGAGAGCGGCCACCACGAAGTCGGCCAGCGGATGATCGACTTCGACGGCGAACGTTCGCAAGGCCCGTGGGAGCGGAGTGACACCGAGTCGGGCCGCCAGACGTCGTGCGGCTGGTCGAACGAGATTCGGCGCCGTCTCCGCCGTCACCGTGAGTGCCTGCTCGAGACCGCGCGCACCGGAGATGGTGTCACGGACCTGTTCGGTCCACACCGCGAGGGCCTCGACGAGTGCGGTCTCGTCGACAGTGGAGCGCGAGCGAACCCGTCGGGCCGGGCGGGCGAGCACGACGATCCCCCGCGCCCCGGAAAGCACCATCAACACGCCCGAACCGAGGGCGAGGCCGAACAGGAGACGGATCATCACATCCCCGCCATCGCCTCGCCGTAGCCGTGCGGAGCCAATCGTCGGGCCAGATCGGTGGTCAGAGGGAATTGGGGCACGGCGGCGCCGTCGGTCGACGCGAATATCTCGTTCGACACGATGCGGGATCCGTCGGCGTCGACGACTTCACGAACACCGACCACTCGTCGACGGCCTCGTTCGACCTCGACGTGAACCACGAGGTGAACCGCATTGGCGATGACCGAGTTCACGACCTCGATGGGTAAACCCGTATCGGCCATGCTCACGTAGGCGGCGAGCTTCGCGAACGCCGACCGGGTGCTGTCGGCGTGCAACGTGCACATCGACCCGTTGTTGCCCTGGCTCATGGCCAGCAACATCGGGAAGGCTTCCGCACCACGCACCTCGCCCACCACGACCCGATCAGGGTCCATTCGCAGGGCCATTCGGGTGAGGTCCGCGAGATCGATCGCACCATGACCCTCCACGTTGGGGGCTCTCGTCTGCAGTGCGTCGAAATCGGGATGCAATCGAGCGAATCGGTCGATACCCAGCTCGTACGCGTCCTCGATCGTGACGATTCGCTCGGCCGCCGGAATCTCGTTGAGCAGGGCCCGCAGGAGAGTCGTCTTCCCGGACCCCGTTCCACCCACCACCACGATGTTTCGGCGGGCCAAGACCGCCGCACGGAGGAACCTTGAGACATCGGCAGTCATGGCACCACCGCGCACGAGCTGTTCGAGCGACGAGAGCGCGAATTGATGTTTACGGATCACGAGCGACGGATGGGCCGACACGTCCATGACCGCGAAGAGACGACTGCCGTCGTCGAGACACAGGTTCAGCTCGGCGGTGCTGGCGTCGAATCTCCGCTCGCCGTGGCGGCTGCGGCTGGCGAGGGTTCGGACGAGTCCGATCAGGTCGGCATCGGAGTTCGCCATTGGTTCGACGGCGTCCCGCCGACCGTCGCGGTACTTCACCCAGGCTGGGCCCGTCCCCCGCACATGAATGTCGGTGATCTCCGGGTCGTCGAGCAAGCGGTGCAACGGCCCACAACCGAGCACGGTGTCGATCACCCGTTTCGTGAGGAGGGATTCGTCGTCGAAAGTCGGTGGTGTCGCACCACCGAGCATCGCCACCGTGGTCTTCTCGTCGAAAAACGATCGGGCGACGTCGCGGACGAGTTCCTCCTCGTCGGCCAAACTCGACGACCGACCGTCGCCGCGCCGTTCGTGGCGGTGGTCGACGAGGGCGGTGGTCACGCGAGCCAACAGTTCGTCGTGCAACGAATCCACGTCACTCGCTCACTTTCATCAAACGGATCTCGTCACGACCAAGCAGCGTCGGGGCGTCAGTGACGTCGACTTTCAGGGTGACCACGCGGGTACCGTCGAGCGGGTCGGGCGCGGAGATGTCCCACACCTCGAGCGTGGGCGGCTCGGCGACCGCGGTGACGCTTCCATCGGGGTTCCGTGACGACGTCAGGAGCCGCACCGTGTCGCCGGACGCGAGTTCGCCCGGCGCCTCGCCCGGGGCGACCGTCAGTCCCACCAGACCCTCGGTCGCCGACAACCGTCCGGCCGACGAGAGTTGCGCCGCGGTCAACGGAGTGTCGGCGTCGACATCGACCACCACCCGCATGCCCACCACCGACTCGGCCGCCGTCACCGGCAACAGAGCGATGTCGTCGGAACTGGTGAGGGTCACGGTGGCCAGGTCGGACTCGTCGATCACATCACCGCGGTGAAGGTCGTGTCGGACCACCAGCACGCGCGTACCGGCCACCGCCGACCGCCCCCACACCATCGCTCCGATGACGCAGAGTGCGATCACGAGCGCACCCACCGCCACCTCCGGCGTGCGAATCGTCGACCGACGACCGGCGGTCGGTGACGGATTGACGATCGCTTGATTCATGGGACCTCCCGGTCGAAGTGGTGTAGGCGGGTGTGCCGTCCAGCGTGAGCGATGGAGCCTTGAGGCTGAATAGGTCGCCAGTCCCACCGCGAGATCCGTCGGTAGATTGACCGCGTGACGAGCGAACCCGTTCCCACGCGTCGACGGGCGCCGAGCGTGCTGCCGCAGTCGAACGACGATTGCTGGTGCGGATCGGGCCGTCGCTACAAGCGCTGCCACAAGGGCTTGGAGGGCCGTATCGAGCCCGGTGTCGTTTCACCCATGCGCTCGGTGCCCGACCACATCGTGAAGCCGAGCTATGCCGAGACCGGCGACGTGGTTCGTTGGAACGAGTCGGCGGTCAAGTCGCCCGAGATCATCGAGCGGATGCGCCACGCCGGTCGGATGGCCGCCGACATCCTCCGGTTGGCGGGCGAACAGGTGCGGGCCGGCATGACCACCGACGACATCGACGTCTTCGTGCACGACCTCACCATCGAACGAGGTGCGTACCCGAGTCCGCTGAACTATCACCGCTATCCCAAGAGTGTGTGCACCAGTCTCAACGAGGTGATCTGCCACGGCATCCCCGACAGCACGGTCATCGAGGATGGCGACATCATCAACCTCGACGTCACCTGCGTCGTCGACGGAGTGCACGGCGACACCAACGCCACCTTCATGGTCGGTGACGTGAGCGCCGAGGACCGACGACTGGTACGAGTGACCGAGGAATGTATGTGGCGCGGTATCGAGGCGGTCGTGCCGGGACGTCCGCTCAGCGACATCGGAAAAGCGATCGAGGACCACGCCAAGACGCATCG
>JBJTFY010000118.1:0-4529 GCA_046093625.1 Actinomycetota bacterium | reverse complement strand
TCGACATCGCGTCGTACACGATCTTCTCGGCGATGCTCTTCTTCCCGTGGAGCATGACCTTGTTCGTCAACTGGGTCACCAGCAGCGAGCGGTAGACGGGGTCCGCGGCCAGTTCGCGGCGTGGTGCTGGTCCCTTGCGAGGCATGTTCGTTTCTCTCTTACTTGTCGCGCTTCGCGCCGTAGCGACTGCGGGCCTGCTTGCGGTTCTGGACGCCGGCCGCGTCGAGCGCGCCGCGAATGATCTTGTAACGCACACCGGGCAGGTCGCGCACGCGACCGCCGCGCACGAGCACGATCGAGTGCTCCTGCAGGTTGTGACCCTCACCGGGGATGTACGCGGTGATCTCGACGCCACTCGAGAGACGCACACGAGCCACCTTGCGCAGGGCCGAGTTCGGCTTCTTCGGCGTGTTGGTGTACACGCGCGTGCAGACACCACGACGCTGCGGTGACCCCTTGAGGGCCGGCGTCTTGGTCTTGCTGAACTTCGTGCTGCGACCTTGGCGGACCAGCTGCTGAATTGTGGGCACTCTTCGACCTCTTCGTGTCACCGATTCGCGGGGCGACTCGGACTTGCGGTGTGTGGCGAACCCCGCGAACGACCTGTTCGCAGGACCCTGTGATGTTACGAGCGACCCTCGGAGAACGGCAACCCGCCCGCCGAGGGTCGAAACCGGGTCGGATCAGGCCTCGCCCGATCCGGCGCTCTGGCCCTCCCACCGGCCGCTCAGGACGTCGGCGGGACCCTCGTCCTCGGAGTGGTAGGTGGACATGGGCACGTAGTCCGGGGCGTCGATGCCGAAGTCCCGGTAGCGCATCATGCCCGAACCGGCCGGGATGAGCTTGCCGATGATGATGTTCTCCTTGAGGCCGTTGAGGGTGTCGCCGCGGCCGTCGATGGCGGCCTCGGTGAGCACTCGGGTGGTCTCCTGGAAGGAGGCGGCCGACAGCCACGACTCGGTGGCCAGCGACGCCTTGGTGATTCCCATCAGTTCCGGACGGCCCTCGGCGGGACGCTTGCCCTGCTCGACCATGGAACGGTTGGTGTCGCGGAACGTCTTGGCGTCGGTGCGCTCGCCGGGCAGGAACTCGGTGTCACCGGTCTCCTGCACGCTGACGCGCCGCGTCATCTGACGCACGATGAGCTCGATGTGCTTGTCGTGGATCGACACACCCTGATCGCGGTACACCTTCTGCACTTCTTCGACGATGTACAGCTGGGTCTCGCGGATGCCCTTGATCTCCATGACTTCCTTGGGATCGAAGGGACCGTCGGTGATGGGCTGACCGGCGACGACCTCCTGGCCGTCCTTGACGATCGGGCGGCTTCCGGTGGGCAGGGTGATCAACGACTCTTCACCGGAGTCCTCGACGACCGTCACCGGGATGCCCTTGCCCTCGTCCTCGCCGATGCGCACGACGCCGCTGGCCTTGGCCAGACGCGCTGAGCCCTTGGGCGTGCGGGCCTCGAACAGCTCGACGACGCGGGGCAGACCGCCGGCGATGTCCTTACCCGCCACACCACCGGTGTGGAAGGTACGCATCGTCAACTGGGTTCCGGGCTCGCCGATCGACTGCGCGGCGATGACGCCGACGGCCTCGCCGAGTTCGATCGCCTTGCCGGTGGCCAACGAGCGGCCGTAGCACAACGCGCACACGCCCAACTCGGCGTCACAGGTGAGCACCGAACGGACGCGGACCCGGTTGGTCGCCGAGTCGTCGCGCAACTTGGCCATCAACGCGTCGTCGACGATCGTGTTGCGCGCGACGGTGGTGCCGTCGGAGAGCACGGTGTCGACGGCCAGCGCGCGTCCGTACAACTTGGTCTCGATGTACGAGCGGCGGTTCGCGCTGTCGGGCTGCACGCCTTCGATCCAGACACCGAGCGTCGTGCCACAGTCGTCTTCGCGGACGATGAGCTCCTGGGCCACGTCGACCAGACGACGGGTGAGGTACCCGGAGTCGGCGGTACGCAGAGCGGTGTCGACCAGTCCCTTACGGGCACCCGGGGTGGCGATGAAGTACTCGAGGGTCTCGAGACCCTCGCGGAAGTTCCGCTTGATCGGGCGGGGGATCATGTCACCACGGGGGTTGGCCACCAGGCCGCGCATACCGGCGATCTGACGCATCTGCGTCATGTTTCCGCGGGCTCCCGAGCCCACCATCATGTCGATGGGGTTGAAGCGAGCGGCCTTGAACTCCTTCTCCATGGCGGCCTGCACCTGCGCGGTGGCGTCGGTCCAGATGCGCACTTCCTGCTGACGACGCTCACCGTCGGTGATGATTCCGCGCTTGAACTGGCTCTCCACCTTTTCGGCCTGGGCCTCGAAGTCGTCGAGCAACCCGCGCTTGGCGGCCGGCGTCTTGACGTCGTCGATCGACACGGTCAGACCCGACTGCGACGCGTAGCGGTAGCAGATGGCCTTGATGGCGTCGAGCGAGTCGGCCACCTCGGCGTTGCTGAAGTGATCGGACAGACGCTCGACGACTTCACCCATCTCCTTCTTCTTGATGGGCTGGGTGATGTGGCCGAACTTGGCGACGTAGCCCGCGGGCAACGCCTCTTCGAACAGCAGTCGACCGGGCGAGGTCTCGAAGGTCTCGCCGTTGGAGCGCACCTTGATGGCGGCATGGATGCCGACGGTGCCCTCGTCGAGCGCCCGCAGCACCTCCCAGTTGTGACGGAACACGCGGCCCTCGCCCCGCGAACCCGGGTCGTCGGCGGTGAGGTAGAACGCACCGATGATGAGGTCCTGGGTGGGGGTCACGATGGGGCGACCCGACGCCGGCGACAGGATGTTGTTGGCGCTCAGCATCAGCACGCGGGCCTCGGCCTGAGCCTCGGCCGACAGCGGCACGTGAACGGCCATCTGGTCACCGTCGAAGTCGGCGTTGAACGCGGTGCACACCAACGGGTGGATCTGAATGGCCTTGCCCTCCACGAGCACCGGCTCGAAAGCCTGGATGCCGAGGCGGTGCAACGTGGGCGCGCGGTTCAGCAGAACCGGGTGCTCGCGGATGACCTCTTCGAGCACGTCCCAGACGCGGGGGTTGCGACGCTCGACCATGCGCTTGGCGCTCTTGATGTTCTGGGCGTAGTCGATGTCGACGAGTCGCTTCATGACGAAGGGCTTGAACAACTCGAGGGCCATCAGCTTGGGCAGACCGCACTGGTGCAGACGCAAGGTGGGGCCGGCCACGATGACCGAACGGCCCGAGTAGTCGACGCGCTTACCGAGAAGGTTCTGGCGGAAGCGGCCCTGCTTGCCTTTCAACATGTCGGAGAGCGACTTCAACGGGCGGTTGCCCGGGCCGGTGACCGGACGTCCGCGGCGACCGTTGTCGAACAACGCGTCGACGGCCTCCTGCAACATGCGCTTTTCGTTGTTCACGATGATCTCGGGCGCACCGAGTCCGAGCAGACGCTCGAGACGGTTGTTGCGGTTGATCACGCGACGGTAGAGGTCGTTGAGGTCGGAGGTGGCGAAGCGACCACCGTCGAGCTGAACCATCGGGCGCAACTCGGGCGGGATCACCGGCACCACGTCGAGGATCATGGCCTTGGGGTCGTTCAAACGGCGGCCCGACTCGGGGTCGCGCTGGTTGAACGAGGCCACGATCTTGAGGCGCTTGATGGCCTTCTGCTTGCGCTGGGCGCTGAGCGGCTTCTTGCCGTCCTTGGGGTCGATGGCCTCGCGGAGCTTGATCTCCTCCTCGTCGAAGTCGATGCGGTCGATGAGCGCCTTGATGGCGTCGGCACCGGTGCCGCCCTCGAAGAAGTCGCTGAAGCGGTCGCGCAGCTCGCGCCACAGAACCTCGTCCTCGATGATCTGACGCGAGTGCAGACCCTTGAACTCGTCCCAGCAACGCTTCAGCAGGTCGGTCTCGGCGTCGAAGCGCTCGCGAATGGCCGCGATGTCCTTCTCGCGGTTCTTCTGCACGCCCTTGATCTCGGCGTCCTTGGCCCCGTCGGACTCGAGACGCGCGATCTCCTTCTCGAGGTCCTTGTAGGCGCGCTCGATCTCGATGTCGCGGTCCTTCTCGATGGCCTCGAGCTCGCCAACGTACTCGTTCTCGAGGCTCGGCAGCATGGAGTGACGCTGTTCCTCGTCGACCCAGGTGACCAGGTGAGCCGCGAAGTAGATGACCTTCTCGAGCTGCTTGGCCTTCAACTCTTCCTTCGGTTCGAGCCCGGCCAGAAGGTACGCCAACCACGAACGGGTGCCGCGCAGGTACCAGATGTGAACGACGGGAGCTGCCAACTCGATGTGGCCCATGCGCTCGCGACGCACCTTGGAACGGGTGACCTCGACGCCGCACTTCTCGCAGATGATGCCCTTGAAACGCACGCGCTTGTACTTGCCGCAGTATCACTCCCAGTCGCGAGTGGGTCCGAAGATCTTCTCGCAGAAGAGACCGTCGCGCTCGGGGCGCAACGTGCGGTAGTTGATGGTCTCGGGCTTCTTGACCTCACCGCTGGACCAGACGCGGATGCTGTCGGCGGTCGCCAGACCGATTCGCAGCTGGTC
>JBJTFY010000117.1:0-2073 GCA_046093625.1 Actinomycetota bacterium | reverse complement strand
GCGTACCTCCTCCTCAACGGCGAGCTGCCCACCAAGGATCAGCTCACGAAGTGGACGCACGACGTGACGCGCCACACCTTCATCCACGAGAACATGCGCAAGCGTTTCGTGGACGGCTTCCACTACGACGCCCACCCGATGGGCATGTTCGTGTCGTCGCTCGCCGCCCTCGGAACGTTCTACAACGACGCCAAGGAGATCGAGGACAAGGCGAGCCGCGACAAGCAGATCCTGCGCATGATCGCCAAGACCCCGACCCTGGCCGCCATGGCCTACCGCTTCTCGGTCGGTCTGCCCTTCGTCTACCCGAACAACTCGTTGTCGTTCCCCGCCAACTTCCTCAACATGATGTGGAACGTGGGCGGCTACGAGGTCGACCCGCGCCTCGAGCGCGCCATGGACGTTCTGTTCATCCTCCACGCGGACCACGAGCAGAACTGCGGCACCACCGCCATGCGCGTGGTGGGCTCGAGTCACGCCGATCCCTACACCTCGGCGGCCGCAGCGGCATCGGCGCTGTACGGTCCGTTGCACGGTGGAGCGAACGAGGCCGTCGTGCGCATGCTCGAAGAGATCGGTTCCATCGAGAACGTGCCGGCCTTCATCGAAGAGGTCAAGAGCGGCAAGGGCAGCCGTCTGATGGGATTCGGCCATCGGGTGTACAAGAACTACGACCCGCGGGCCAAGATCATCAAGAAGACGGCGTACGACGTTTTCGAGGTCACCGGCAAGAACCCCTTGCTCGACATCGCGCTGAAGCTCGAAGAGACGGCGCTGAGCGACCCCTACTTCGTCGACCGCAAGTTGTACCCCAACGTCGACTTCTACTCCGGCCTGATCTACCAGGCGCTCGGATTCCCCGTCGCGATGTTCACCGTGCTGTTCGCCATCCCCCGCACCGTCGGCTGGTTGGCGCACTGGCAGGAGTTGCTCAACGACAAGGATCAGAAGATCAGCCGTCCGCGCCAGTGGTACACGGGGCCCGAGCCCCGCGACTACACCCCGATCGTCGCCCGCTGACGCACATCACCGCGTGAGCGACCCGACCCCCGAAGTCGACTCCTCGGCACCCCGGCGTGCCGACCCGGATCTGCCCAGTCTGTCGCTGCCCCGTTGGGCGGGTGCCGTCGCCGGGGTCGTCAGCGGCGGAGTCGCGGTGACCGTCGGGATGTTGATCGCCGCCTTCGCCGATCGCCCGTCGCCGATCGACGCGGTCGGGAGTTCCTTCATCGATCGCACCCCGCGGTGGCTGAAGAACCTCGCGATCGACTGGTTCGGCACCAACGACAAGACCGCGTTGCGGGTGGGCATCGTGGTGGTGCTCGTCGCGGTCGCCGCCTCCCTCGGTCGCGCGAGTCGTCGCGGGATCACCCCGCTCGCGACGGGAATGGGCGCCTTCGCCGTCGTGGGTGCACTGTCGGCGGCCGAGCGCCCCGGTTCGAACGCCTGGTCGATCGTCGCTCCGCTCGTCGGAGCGGTTGCCGGCATCGTCGCGGCCGCGGGAACCGTCGAATTCTGGCGACCACGCTGGATCGCCGCGCACCGCCCGTCGAGCTCGCGCGTTCCCCTCGGCTGGGACCGCCGTCGCTTCGTCGCCACGGCTTCGTCACTCGCCACGGCCTCGGTCGTGATCGGTGGCCTTGCTCGCGTCGGCGAGGGACGTCGCACCAGACGCATCGAGGATCAGCGACCGACCTCGTTGCCGCCGGTCGACTCGACGGCCGACATCTCCGAATCGGGTGCGAACGGTTCGACCAGTTACATCACACCGAACGACGACTTCTACCGCATCGACACCGCGTTGTCGTTCCCGAACGTCGACCTCGACACGTGGACCCTCGACATCGGGGGCATGGTCGACAACGAGATCTCGCTGTCGTACGCCGACCTGTCGTCGATGACCCAGATCGAGCGCACCATCACGATCTGTTGCGTCTCGAACGAGGTCGGAGGGCCGCTCATCGGCAACGCGACCTGGCAAGGCGTGCGCCTCAGCGAGGTGCTCGACCTCGCCGGAGTGCGCGAGGGCGCCGAGCAGGTGTTCAGCCGCAGCATCGACGGATGGGACTGCGG
>JBJTFY010000116.1:0-3381 GCA_046093625.1 Actinomycetota bacterium | reverse complement strand
TGTAATTGAGTCGCGCGCGGGTGATGTCGAGGGTCTCGGGGTCGACCACCACGGAGTGCACGTCGACCGAGGCGCCGATGCGCACGCCGAGCCGGCGGATGCCCATGGCCCGCGTGAACGGACTGCACAGGACGTCGACGTCGTCGCAACCACCGAGGTCGCGCCGCTGCGAGCCGTTGACCTCGCCCCACTTGCCACGGCCGTCGTTGGCCAGCCACAAGTCGGGCTCGTCGAGGTCGCGGAACAGCAGCATCTGCTGCAGGTGCCAGGTGGCGGTGAAACGCATCACGTATTGCACGTCGCCGTGGGTGGTCGAGGGCACGGACACCCGACCGTCGACCGTCCAGGCCTCGTTCTCGAAGGAAATCGACAGCTCCTCGAACACGTTGACTCCACCGACCTGGCCGGCCCAGCGGGCCGTGAAACCCTGCTGGGGCAGGTGCGCGTAGGAGGCGTGTTCCACTCCACGAGTGTGCCATCGGGGCGGTACCGTCGTCGCCATGCCGGGAGAACTGATTCCCATCGACGAAGCGCGAGCCCACGTTTTCGGGCGTTGTGCCGCGCTCGATCCGGTGCCGGCGTCGCAACGACCGGGGCGATTCCCCGAATCGGTGATGGGATGCGTGTTGGCCGACGACGTGGTGTCGGCCGAGGACGTACCACCCTTCGCCAACACCGCCGTCGACGGGTACGCGGTGCGCAGCGCCGATGTCGTCGGTGCCACCGAGCGTCCGGTGTCGTTGAAGGTGATCGGCGAAGTGGCCGCCGGCGCCCCGGCGCAGGTGGTCGTGACTGCTGGTGGAGCCGTGCGCATCATGACCGGTGCTCCGATGCCCGAGGGTGCCGACTCGGTGGTGATGGTCGAGGACACCACGTTCGATGGCGACAAGTCGCGACTGGACGGCACCCAGACGGTCGTGGTGCGTGCGTCGACGAGACCCGGCCAGGGCGTGCGTGGTGTCGGTGACGACGTTCGGCGTGGCGACACGGTGTTCGTCGCCGGCACGGTCGTGACGCCGACGGTGGCCGCGGTACTGGCCAGCATCGACGCCCGCGGTGCGTCGGTGCACCGGCCGCCCCGGGTGGCGGTGTTGTCTACCGGGGACGAACTGATCGACGACGGCTCTCCATTGGCGCCGGGCCAGATACGCGAGAGCAACCGAACGATGCTGGTCGGACTGGTTCGTGCGGCCGGGGCCGAGGCCGTCGACCACGGCATCGTTCGCGACGACGAGACGGTGTTGGAGTCGGTGTTGCGCGCCGCGGCGAGCGACTGCGACGCGATCGTCACCAGTGGTGGGGTTAGCATGGGCGACTACGACGTGGTGAAGGCGGTGTTGTCGCGCATCGCCGACATGCGCTGGATGCAGATCGCCATCAAACCGGCCAAGCCGTTCGCCTTCGGCGTGCTCGAGGCCGACGGTCGTTCGGTGCCGGTGTTCGGCCTGCCCGGCAATCCGGTGAGCTCGCTCGTCAGTTTCGAACTGTTGGCCCGTCCGGCGTTGCGTCGCATGGCCGGGTGTCGCGCGGACGCGATCGACCGTCCGACGGTGCTCGCGGTGGCCGACGAAGCGTTCGTGCGGTCCAAGGACGGCAAGGTGCACTACCAACGAGTGGTGGCGGCCCATGCCGACGACGGTCGCGTGCATGTGCGCTCGGTGCGGGCTCAGGCGAGTCACCAATTGGCGGCGACCGCCTTGGCCAACGGCATCGCGATCGTTCCCGACGGTGACGGAGTGCCCGTCGGAGGCGAGGTGCGGGTCATCCTGCTCGTATCCTGAGCCCATGTCCGTCGCGGGGGATCCGAACGTTCCGGTGCGAGACCTGATCGACCCGTTCGGGCGCACCGTTCGCGATCTGCGCATCTCGGTGACCGATCGATGCAATTTCCGCTGCACCTACTGCATGCCGGCCGAGGGCATGAAATGGCTGCCGAAGACCGAGGTGCTCACTGTCGAGGAACTCGAGCAGGTGGCGCGCTTGTGCGTCGACCGCTACGGCGTCGACGGCATCCGACTCACCGGTGGTGAGCCCACGGTGCGGGCGCACCTGCCCGTTCTGGTGTCGAAGTTGGCCGCACTCGTGGTGCCCGTCGACTCGACCTCGCCGTTGGCCGGCCGGCCGATCGATCTGGCTCTCACCACCCACGGTGCGACGCTCACGAACTGTGTCGATGAGTTGCGGTCCGCGGGTCTCGGGCGGGTGAACATCAGCCTCGACACGCTCGACCGGTCGCGCTTCGCGGAGATGACCCGACGTGACGAGTTGTCGAACGTGCTCGACGGCATCGACGCCGCCATCGGGGCCGGATTCTCGAGCGTGAAGATCAACGCCGTGATCGAGCGCGGGGTGAACGACGACGAGATCGTCGACCTCGCCGAGTTCGGGCGCGCCAAAGGGGTCGAGGTGCGGTTCATCGAATTCATGCCGCTCGACGCCGAGGGACATTGGGCGAACGACAAGGTGGTGAGCCAAGACGAGATCGTCGAGCGCATCGCAGCGGTGCACCCACTCGAGTCGGTGCCGGCGCGCGGTGCTGCTCCGGCAGACCGTTGGCGCTATCTCGACGGTCGGGGAACGGTCGGGGTCATTCCGAGCGTCACCAAGCCCTTCTGCGGTGATTGCGATCGCGTGCGGGTGACGGCCGACGGTCAGTTCCGAACCTGTCTCTTCGCCACCTCCGAATTCGACCTGCGCGCGGTACTGCGATCCGGTTTGGTCGGACGCGACCTCGACGATGCCGTCGCGGCGGTGATCGAACGTGCCGTGGGCACGAAGTGGGCCGGACACCAGATCAACCAGGTGAATTTCGTGCGTCCCAAGCGCACGATGTCGCAGATCGGCGGCTGAGTCCCCGCTATATGCGGGTCAGCGCAAGCGCTCGAGCGAACGGATGGTGGTGCTCACGCCCGGGCTGTACATCGCGTGCGGCGGTCCAATCGGTGCCGGCAGGCCGGCGGCCGTGACGAGCGAGTCGTCGAGGTGCAACACCTCGGCTCGGCGCAACGGCCACGGCTCGTGTTCGACCGGCCCGTACCACAGATTGCCGCGACGCGAGGCCGACACCAAGCCCCAGCGCGCGGTCAACCAGTCCGCGAGTTCGTGGTCGCCGTCGGTGGCCTCGACCGTTCCACCTACGCGTACGGCGACACGTGTTGCGCCACCGGCCGGCCAACGTCGATCGACTGATGCCGTCACGACGGCACCTTCAATGGAACGCTCGGTCGCCGTGCTCGTGACGTCGGCGCGCGCCCAGCAATAGGGAAGTTTGAACGCCGTTCGCGCCACCGCGGTGGGGAGGAGTTTGGGGGTGTCGAGCGAGAAGAACCACACCGCGGGACGACCGCGCGACCGCACGTAGGTGCGCACGTTGATCTCGGG
>JBJTFY010000115.1:0-6902 GCA_046093625.1 Actinomycetota bacterium | reverse complement strand
CGCATGGACGCCCGAGACCGAGACCCCGGCCGCGCACCCGAACGCGCGCTTCACGGCGCCGGCATCTCAGTGCCCATCGGCGGCCCCCGAATGGCAGGATCCGGCCGGTGTGCCGATCTCGGCCATCCTGTTCGGCGGTCGCCGCCGCACCACGGTGCCCTTGGTGACACAGGCCTTCGACTGGGAACACGGTGTGTTCCTCGGTTCGATCATGGCGTCGGAGACCACGGCCGCCCAGCAAGGTGCGGTGGGCAACCTGCGCTTCGACCCCATGGCCATGCTGCCGTTCTGCGGGTACAACATGGCCGACTACTTCGCGCACTGGTTGGCGGTCGGCGCCAAGGCCGATGCGACGAAACTGCCCCAGATCTTCTTCGTGAACTGGTTCCGTCGCGACGAGAACGGTCGCTTCTTGTGGCCGGGCTACGGCGAGAACAGTCGTGTGTTGAAGTGGGTGTTCGAGCGCGTGAACGGTTCGGCGGGCGCCGTGAAGACCGCGATCGGACTGTTGCCCGAGGCCGGGGCGCTCGACCTGAACGGACTCGACGTGAGCGACGCCGACCTGGCCGAGTTACTGAAGGTCGATGCCGAGGGCTGGAAGTCGGCGTTGCCGCAGATCAAGGACCACTACGCGCAGTTCGGCGCGAAGTTGCCCTCTCGGCTCGGCGCCCAACTCGACACTCTCGCCGCCGCCCTCCAATGACCTAAATGCGACAAATTGTCGCTTTGTGTACACGAGCGGTGTACACAAAGCGACAATTTGTCGCAGTTTGGTTAGGAGACTTGGCCGACGAGGAGGGCGCGGATTCCCAGTCCCATGATGAACAATCCGCCGAAGCCGTACAGCAGGTACAGCCGGTGCTTCATCTGGTTGCGGTACGAGTAGATGATCGCCACCGCGATGATGCCCACGAAACCGTAGAAGGCATGGAACTGCGGGAACTCGAGCTTGTACTTGTTCACCATGATCACGCCCAGCGTCACCTGAACGAACACCGTCAGTTGAGCCAACAACGTGAACCACCACAAGGCACGACTACGCAGCGATTCGAACTTATGGGCCCCGAGCGCCCACAAACCGGCGAGACCGTTGGCGATGATCACGAACCAGGCCCACGAGGTGTGAAGGTCGAGCAGCATCAGCGCGTTCATGATTTCCGCAACCCTAGATGACGGTACGGCACGCGACCTAGATGCCCACGGCCCATTGCCGACAATTGACCCCGCCGAACAAGTCGACGATGACACCGTTGGGCGAATCATCGGTCAACGATCCCGACACCAAACCTCGACTCCCGAAGTCGAGGTCGAACCCGGCTCCGTAGACGTCGTCATTCACGACGTCGGCCGACGGATGTGCCGCCAGAAGTTCGTTCACCGTCGAGCCAAGAGTGATTCCGCCCGCTGTCGCCGGCCCCAGCGGATCGTGAACGGACGAACGCACCGGACCGAACCGCCAGCCGTAGAAGTGAAGACGGCCGCTCGACACCGTACTGTCGTCCCCGAAGAGCATCAGCAGATCGCCCCACCGCACGCCCCGCACCTGTGAACCCGGGCAGTAGCCGAAATCCGAGACGGCATCGACGTACCCGCTGTCACTGTCGGGTTCGCCGAGCAACGAGGTGACGAAGGCGATCGCACCTTCGGGGTCGACACCGAAGCGAACCGAGCCCAACGCGTCCGGGCTCAGCACCAATTCAGCCGCCTCGGGCACGGTCGTGGTCGTCGCAACAATCGACGTCGTGGTCGCGTCGGGGACCCCCGTTGTGGACACCATCGGAGCCAGGGTCGACTCGACCGTCGTCGACACGTTCGTCGGAAGCGGCGCCAGTGTGTCGGAACTCCCGTCATCGCCGCCGCAGGAGACCAACAGGGCGGCCGCGGCGAACATGAACGCGAGAGATCTCGCCGACCCGGATCGTCCGCTCATGTCGCCATTCTGCCCGATCACCGGATCAAGGTGTCGGCGACCCGTCCCGTACGGGCCAACGACAATCGCCCCGCTTCGTCGATGTCGACGACGGTGACCGACGCGTTGTCGAGACTCGAGATCACCAGACGATCGTCGCCACGGCACGCGCCGATGACCGCGTTGATGGCGATGAAATGGCTGAAGACCACGGTGTCCCGACGCAAGCTGGCCACGTAAGCAACCACCTCGTCGCGGAACGACGTGTAGCGGGGCCCGAGGTCCGCCCACGTGCCCGCCATCGCCGTGCGCAACCATTCGACCCGCTCCCCCATCACCACGCCCTCAGGCGACGGGATCTCGGCCACCAATGGCTGGATCGTCACGGGGTCGTACTTCCACTTCGCCGACAGGAACCCGGCGGTCTCGCGACAACGCCTCAAGGGACTCGAGACCAACGGCATCTCGGGCAGGATGCTCAGGGCCTCGGCGGTCGCCGTCGCCTGCCGGCGACCTTCGTCGGCGAGCCCCGGGTCCGGATCGGTGTCCCAGCCCGCCGCCGCTCGACCATGACGAACCATGTACACGCGCGTCACAACAGCCACCCCGGCTTCGCTCCACCCGGCGCACCGGGCTCGATGAACCACTCGGTGCCGAAGGCGATCGCGAAGATCTCGGGCGGCATCTGCGTGAAAAACCCGCTGTCGGTCATCTGACTCGCGTGACACATGATCGAACGTCTCTTCTGATCGATGAACGCGGACACGTCGACGGCCAGCGTGATCTCGTCCTCGGTCGAACCGAACGGGTTACCGTCGTCGGCCGGGCCCTCGGGATCCCAATCGTCGGGGCGGTCGGGGTTCTCCTTCATCATCGCGACCATTCGGGTGCGGTTCATCGTGCTCTCGAACCACCGCACCGAACCGTGTAGTTCGGCCGCACGGTGTCCCACTCGGTGAACCTGGATGTGGTCGGGGTGCCCGTACCCACCGTGCCAGTCGTAGCAGGTCATCACCTCGACGTTCTCGTCGCGCAGGATGCGCACAAGGCGTTCGGCCGCTTCGTCGATGTCGGCGCGCATGAACGCCCCCGGTTCGTCGTTCTGCGCCCAGCCGGTCATTCCGCTGTCGTGGTATCCCAACCAATGAAGCGCGTGGGCCCCGAGAGCCTCGACGGAGCGTTCGGACTCGGACCGACGCCGATCGACCAACGTCTCCCCCGGCGCGAGGTCGGAAGGTGTCTCCCCGTGACGGCCGTCGGTCGCGATGACGAGCACCACCCGATGACCCTCGCTCACGGCTCGGGCGATCGTGCCCCCGGTCGCGATCGACTCGTCGTCGGGATGGGCGTGGAAGAAGAGCAGAGTGCTCACGCGTCGACCACGGCACCCGCGGCGAGCAGACGATCGATCTCCGCCGTGGCGAATCCCCAGGACTCGAGGATCTCGCGCGAGTGCTGGCCCGGGTGGGCCGGCGCCGATGCCACCGTCGGCACAGTTCGCGAGAATCGCGGTGCCGGTGCCGGTTGCTTCACCCCGCCCACTTCGATGATCATGCCGCGCTCGACGTTGTGCGGGTGCGCGGCGGCCTCGCTCATGGTGAGCACCGGGGCGAAGCAGACGTCGGTCGCCTCCATGATCGCGCACCACTCGTCCCGGGTCTTCGACTTGAAAACCTCGGCTATGCGCTTTTTCAAGTGGGGCCACTGGGACTTGTCCATCTGCTTGGCGAACTCGGGATCGCCATCGAGACCCGTGAGTTTCAACAGTTCGGCGTAGAACTGGGTCTCGATGGAGCCGATGGACACGTACTTGCCGTCCTTGCACTCGTAGGCGTCGTAGAAGTGCGCGCCGGTGTCGAGCAGGTTCGTTCCGCGGTTGTTCTCGTCGTGGGCGCCCATCTGGGAGAACGCCCAGAACATGGTCATCAACACCGCGGTGCCGTCGACCATCGCCGCGTCGACCACTTGACCGGATCCGCTCTTGACCGCCTCGAGTAGTGCACACACCACACCGAAGGCCAGGAACATGCCGCCCCCGCCGAAGTCGCCGACCATGTTCATCGGCGGCACCGGCCCTTCGCCGGCCCGACCGAAGTGCGCCAGCGCTCCAGCGAGCGAGATGTAGTTGATGTCGTGTCCGGCGGCGTTGGCGTACATGCCCGTCTGACCCCAGCCCGTCATGCGACCGAACACCAATCGTGGGTTGCGGGCCAGACACACCTCGGGCCCCACCCCGAGTCGTTCCATGACGCCGGGCCGGAAACCCTCGATCAACGCGTCGGCGGACTCCACGAGTTTCAACAACGTCTCCACGCCCTCGGGGTTCTTCAGATCGATGGCGATGTTTCGACGACCGCGCTGCAAGATGTCGAAACCCGGGGTGTCGGGAGCCGGCCCGCGCACCGCCTGACTGCGTTCGACCCGAATCACCTCGGCGCCCATGTCGGACAGCAACATCGCGGCGAACGGACCGGGTCCGATGCCGGCGATCTCGATCACGCGGTAACCAGCGAGGGGTCCGGGCATGGCGATTCTCCTTGTTCTCGGGACGACGTGACGATGGTATTCAGCGGCCGGCCGTGCGGTGCCATTCGGCCAGTCGCACGTGCGAGCCGATCGCCGCCACCACCATCGGCTGCAGCGGCTCGGGAATGTCGTGGCCCATGTCGGCGATCAGCATCAACGTCGAGCCCGGCATCACTTCGTGGGTGCGACGCCCGCCGCTCGGGGGGATGAGCGTGTCGTCGGTGCCGTGGATGACGAGGGTGGGGACGGTCAACTTGGCCAGCGCCTCGTGGCGCCGACCACTCGCGTAGATGGCCGCGAGTTGGCGGGCGGAACCTTCGGGATAAAAGCTGCGATCGTACGAGCGCGCCGCTTGCTCCTTCACCTTCGTCTCGTCGAAGTAACGCTTCGACTGCCACACGCCGTAACGGGGGCTGGCGCCGATGTAGGCCTGTCGTTCCGTCTCGGGCGGAGCCAGCAAGACCTCCGCCGCTTCGGGAGTCGGCGAACCGAACTCGGGCTCACCGGTCATCGACATGATCGACGTGAGCGAGCGCACCCGCGAGGGATGCTCGATCGCGATGTGTTGGACGATCATGCCGCCCATCGAAGCACCCACGATGTGTGCGGAATCGACACCCAGGTGATCGAGGAGGCCGACAGCGTCGAGAGCCATGTCGGACAGCGTGTACGGCACCGGCGGTGGCGGCTCGTTGGCGAACGTCGCGGCCATCACCGCACCCGGGTCGACCGTCACTCCGTCGAGTGTGGTGGACAACCCGCAATCGCGGTTGTCGAAACGGACCACGCGCAAGCCGAGGTCGGCCAACGACCGACAGAAGGCGTCGTCCCACGCGATCATCTGCGCGGTGAAGCCCATGACGAGCAACAGCGTCGGGTCGCCGTCCGAGCCGAAGGTCTCGAACTCGAGTTCGACCGAACCGATGTTGGCGGGCACCGTCGCTCTGGGCATGGGACGACATTACTCCGGGGCACCCGACTACCGTTGAGCCATGACCTCCGGCATGTTCCCCAATGTCCGCTTCGGTGTGCACACCGGGCTCCAGCACACCACGTACGACGACCTGTTCTCACTGTGGCGGCGTATCGAGGAGTTGGGATTCGACTGGATCTCGATCTGGGACCACTTCTACGGCGCCACCGGCAAGCCCGACGACGCGGCGTGTTTCGAGGCCGTCGCCATGCACAGCGCATTGGCCGCGGCCACCTCCACAGTCCGCGTCGGTTCGCTCGTCTACTCGGTCGGGTACCGCCACCCGGCGGTGCTGGCCAAGATGATCACCGCCATCGACCACATCAGCGGAGGTCGAGCCGACCTCGGTCTCGGTGCGGGCTGGGCCGTCGTCGAGTACGACGCCTACGGAATTCCGTTCCCCGGGGTCAAGACCCGCATGGATCAACTCGAGGAGTCGATCCAGTGCGTGCGCGGCCTGCTGCACGACGAGGTGTCGTCGTTCGAAGGCGAGTGGTTCGCCTTGCGCGACGCCCGCAACGAGCCACGGCCGGTGCAACGACGACTGCCGATCTGGGTCGGTGGCGGCGGCGAGAAGCGCACGCTCAACATCGCGGCACGCTACGCCGACGGTTGGAACGTGCCCTTCATCGCGCCCGAGGCCTTCGCCCACAAGAGCGCGGTTCTCACCGAGCATTGCGTGCGCGTCGGTCGCGATCCCAAGGCCGTCAAGCGCACCGTCAACGTGGGAATCGCCTGGACCGACGAGAGTCTGAAGGCCCAGTTCGGAATGCTCGCCGAGGCGGTGCGTCCTGGTGTGCTCACCGGCTCGGACGAGCAGGTGATCGACCGCATCGGACAGTACGTCGAAGCCGGAGCGGAACAGATCAACCTGGCATTGCGCGCGCCCTTCGATCGTGACGCACTCGAGCGCTTCGGCGCGACTCTCGCTCTCGCATGACCATCGTGCGGGTCACCGCACCCGGTCGCGTCAACCTGATCGGCGACCACACCGACTACACCGGGGGCTTCGTCCTGCCCATGATCCTCGAGCGGTCCACGGTGATCGAGGGAGAGATCGTCGAGGGGTCGACGATCACCGTGGAGTCGGCCGACGAACGGGATCCGGTGTCGTTCCCCGTCGACGTCGACGATCCCTCCGCGCTCCAGCCGCCCTGGGGGCGGTACGTCGCCGCCATGGTGCGCGAGGCCGGGTCGGTGCCGGCCTTCCGGGCCCGGGTCACCACCGATCTGCCGATCGGGGCGGGGCTCTCGTCGAGCGCCGCCCTCGAGATCGCGGTTGCTCGTTTCGTCCGCGAGATCACGGGGCGCACGTGGGACGACGTGGCCATGGCCGAAGCCGCCCGACGAGCCGAGCACGCCGCGTCCGGTGTGCCGTGCGGGATCATGGACCAGTTGTGCATCGCCGTCGGACGTCGCGGACACGCCACCTTCATCGACTGTCGCGATCTCACCCACCAGCACGTTCCGATCCCCGAGTCGATGGAGGTCCTC
>JBJTFY010000114.1:0-14805 GCA_046093625.1 Actinomycetota bacterium | reverse complement strand
CGTCTGAGTGCCCGGTTGCAGTCGCTCGTCGACGACGGCACTCTCACCACGTCGCAGCGCGATGCCGTGGTGGCGGCCATCGGGCGCCCCGACAGGGGTCCGGGACACGGTCACGGTCCGCGTGGTGGTCTGCGCGGTGAGATGCTCGACTCGGCCGCGAGCGCCATCGGTATCACCGTCGACGAGCTCACGACCGAACTCCGGGCCGGCAAGACCATCGCCGAGGTCGCCGTGGCCAACGGCAAGACCGCTCAGCAGGTGATCGACGCTCTGGTGTCCACGGCCACCGCCGAGATGACCCAGCGCATCACCGACATGGTCAACGGCGTTCAGCCGACCGCACCCTCGGCCACCGCCGGAGCCTGACCTCCCCCCACGCGACGGGTTCCGCCCGCTCCCGTCGTGTCGAAACGACCCGGCTTCGGCCGGGTCGTTTCACGTTCCCGGTGCCTCACCCTCTGGCCACCACCCCCGATCTAGGCTGACTCGCCCATGACCTCGCGACCTTTCGACGACGACGCGCTCTTCGCCGATCCGGCCGCCGAGTCGGCCCCGTTCTCGGCGCGTCCAGCGGGTCGCGTGGAACCGATCTCGCTCGACGGACTCAATCCCGACCAACGCGACGCGGCCGAGCCCGTCGACGGTCCGTTGCTGGTCGTGGCGGGAGCGGGTTCGGGAAAGACGCGGGTGCTGACGCACCGCATCGCCAACCTCATCTCCCGACACGGCGTTCACCCCATGAGCATCCTGGCCATCACCTTCACCAACAAGGCGGCCGGCGAGATGAAGCATCGTGTGCAGAGCCTGATCGGGCCGGTGGCGCGCTCGATGTGGGTGTCGACCTTCCACTCGGCGTGCGTTCGCATCCTGCGTGTGCATGCCGAGCGTCTCGGATACCCGAAGAACTTCAGCATCTACGACCAAGCCGACGCACAGCGGCTGACCGGCTACGTCATTCGCGACCTGGCCCTCGACCAGAAGCGGTTCACCCCGCGCGGCGTCCACGCGATCATTTCGAACTGGAAGAACGAGTTGTGGTCGCCGGCCGATGCGGCCGAGCGCGCGGCGCACATCTTCGACCGCAAGCACGCCGACGTGTATCGCGAGTACCAGGACCGCTTGGTCAAGGCCGGGGCGATGGATTTCGACGACCTCCTCGTCAACGTCGTGCGGCTCTTCCGTCATCATCCCGAGGTGCTGGCCATGTACCAGGATCGCTTCCGGTACGTGCTCGTCGACGAGTACCAGGACACCAACGTCGCCCAGAACGAGATCGTCCTCATGCTCGGTGCGCGTCATCACAACGTGTGCGTGGTGGGCGACACCGATCAGAGCATCTACAAGTTCCGCGGCGCCGACTTCCGCAACATCGCCCAGTTCGAAGACGCGTTCCCCGACGTTTCAGTGGTGATCCTCGAACAGAACTACCGCAGCACCCAGACGATCCTCGATGCCGCGAACGCGGTGATCGCGCGCAACTTCGGTCGCAAACCCAAGGCCCTCTGGACCGAGACCGGGGCCGGCGACAAGATCGTGCGGTTCCACGCGAACGACGAGGGCGACGAGGCCGCGTTCGTGGCGCGCACGATGCAGAGTCTGCACGCCGCCGGCCGGCCCTTCGGCGACATGGCGGTCTTCTACCGGACCAACCCGCAGAGTCGTGTCGTCGAGGAAGTGCTGATGCGCTTCGGCGTTCCGTACAAGGTGGTTGGCGGCACCCGCTTTTACGACCGACGCGAGGTGAAGGACGCGGTCGCGTACTTGCGCGTGGTCACCAACCCGGCCGACGAGGTGAGCGTGAAACGGGTGCTCAACCTCCCCAAACGTGGTGTGGGCGAGACGAGTGTCAACCGCATCGACGTGTTCGCCAAAGCCGAAGGCATCTCGTTCTTCGACGCGCTGCGTCGGGCCGGCGAGGTGGGGGTCTCCGGGCCCGCCAAGCGCGGGATCGAATCCTTCGTCGAGCTCATCGACGCGGTCGCCGCCGACGACGACCGTGGCCCGGGCCACCTGCTCGAGCGCGTCCTCGACGAATCGGGGTATCGGCAGGAGTTCGAGAACGACGACAGTGTCGAGGGGGCCGGACGACTCGAGAACCTCGACGAGTTGGTGGCCTCGGCGCGCGAGTTCGCCCTCGTCGACGAGTTCCTCGAACAGGTCTCGCTCGTCACCGACGCCGACGAACTCGACGACGACGACAAAGCCGTGCTCATGACCATTCACGCGGCCAAGGGATTGGAGTTCCCGGTGGTTTTCATCGTGGGCGCCGAGGAGGGTCTCTTCCCGCACGTGCGCGCGCTGACCGAGCCCGACGAACTCGAGGAGGAGCGGCGGCTGGCGTACGTCGGTATCACCCGCGCCCAGGAACGTCTCTTCATCACGCACGCCTGGTGTCGGCAACAATTCGGCTCGGTGCAATACAACCCGCCGTCGCGCTTCATCGACGACATCCCGGCCGAACTGATGTCGGACGAGGGCAACGTGGGCACGAGGTCTCCGGCCCGTCTCACCCGCGAGGAGAACTGGAGCGGGCGGGGCCGCGCCCTCTCGTCGTTCGATCCCGACGACGAGTTCCGCGAGCGCCAGGTGGACGCGGCGATCTCGGCCGGTCGTTCGTTCCAGCCCGAACAGTCGAGTGCGCTGTCGATGGGACTGCGCATCGGCGACAACGTCGAGCACTCGGTCTTCGGCGAGGGGATCATCCTCGACATCTCGGGCAGTGGCGAGGGCACCGAGGCGGTCGTCAACTTCCGCACGCGGGGCACCAAACACCTGCGTCTGGCGTGGGCACCCCTGAAGAAACTGTGACGACCCCCGACAGGCGTGGTTGAATCGGTGACATGAAAGCTGCGTTGCTCGTCGAGAGCCTCACCGGGAACACGTGGAAGGCGGCCGAAGCGATCGCCGGGAACCTCCAAAAGGAGGGCTGGTCGATCACCGGACTGTCGCCGTTGCGACGACCCGATCACGGCGCACTTCAGGCGGCCGATCTCGTGATCGTGGGTACCTGGGTGCACGGTGCCTTCATCATCGGTCAGTCGCCGTGGGGAATCGGGGCCATCAACGCCCTTCCGGCGATCACGGGCAAGAAGGCCGCGAACTTCTGCACGTTCGCGTTGAATCCCGGCAAGACGTTGGCGGCCATGGAGAAGTCGGTGGCGGCATTGGGTGCCGACGTGGTGGGCGGTCTCGCGCTTCACCGCTCGAAGTTGGCCGCCCACACCGAGGAGTTCGCCGCCCGACTGGTGTCGGCACTGGTCTGAGTCGTGCGTCCGCTCGCCGTCGCCGCGGTCCAGATGTCGTTGGTCGACGGCGACCGTGACGCCAACGTCGCCACCGCCGAGCGTTTGGTGCGGGTCGCGGCGGGGCGGGGAGCGCGGTTGATCCTGCTTCCCGAGTTGTTCGAGGACCGCTACTTCTGCGAGGACCAACGGGCCGAGCATCTCGAACGTGCGTTGCCGCTCGCCGGCCACCCGACCGTCGCACATTTCGCCGCTCTGGCCCGTGAGTTGGGCGTCGTGCTCCCGGTGAGTTTTTACGAGCGCGACACGAACGCGTTGTTCAACTCGTGTGCGGTCATCGACGCCGACGGTTCGGTGCTCGGGGTGTACCGCAAGAGCCACATTCCCGACGGTCCGGGCTACAGCGAGAAGTACTACTTCCGACCCGGTGACACCGGTTTCCGTGTGTGGGATACCGCGGTTGGTCGGATCGGCGTGGCGATCTGCTGGGACCAATGGTTCCCCGAAGTGGCCCGGGCGCTCGCGCTCGGCGGCGCCGAGGTGATTCTCTACCCGACCGCCATCGGCAGCGAGCCGCACGATCCGCACTGGGACTCCGCGGCACACTGGCAACGCGTGATGCAAGGTCATGCCGGAGCGAACCTGGTCCCCGTGGTGGCGGCGAATCGGTTCGGCGTCGAGAAGGGGTCGCGTCACACGCTCGACTTCTACGGCTCGTCGTTCATCGCCGGTCCCACCGGTGAGTTGCTGGCCGTCGCCGGCCGTGACGACGAGGCCGTGATCGCGACGACCTTCGACCTCGACGAGGTGGCACGACTACGTCGTGGTTGGGGAGTCTTCCGCGATCGACGCACCGACCTCTACTGAGGGTCAGACGGGTGCGTCGACGCCTCGTCGTGCGACGGACTCGGGAAGATGGTCCCACATGTCGGCGATGAGGTCGTCGCGGGTGGCGCGATGGGCGGGATCGTCCCAGAGGTTGACGCGCTGCAAGGGGTCGTTGGCGAGGTCGTAGAGCTCGCCCTCGTGACCCTCGTGCACCGTTCCCGGGAGGCAGGTGGTGGCCACCCAACCGTCGCGACAGATGGTGCGTAGGTGCAGGATCTTGCCGAACAGGACGCTGTCCCATTCGGTGAGCACCCGCTCGTGTCCGAGGGTGCGGGCCTCGTCGTCGTCGATCGGCAACCGATCGGCTTCGGTGTAGGCCGGACGGGGGAGACCGGCGATGTGACAGAAGGTGGAGGCCAACGAAACGTGTCCGACGGGTGAGTCGACCGTGGCCGGTGCGACACCGGCCGAGGGTGCCGGTCGCCAGATGAGAGGAACGCGCATGAGCGAGTCGACGTGATACGGGCCCTTGAACATCAGGCCGAAGTCGCCTTGCAGTTCACCGTGGTCGGTGGAGTACAAGATGTCGGTGTCGTCGCCCCAACCGCGTTGCTCGACGTGTCGGATCACGCGGCCGACCGCTTCGTCGATCAACTCGTTCTCGATGTGGGTGAGGGCGTTGATCTCGCGCACTTGGTCGGCGGTGAGGGTCTTGGGCACCCAACGGGCCGGGGCTTCGTAATTCGAGTAGAACTCGCCCTCGTACCACTTGCGCCAATGGACGGGCTTGCCGTCGAGGATCGCCTCGCGTTCGGCCGCCGCGGTCGGGTAACCCTCGGGCAGGTCGAGGTCGCGCCAATTCACGCGGTGGCGTTCGGACGACGGTGGATCCCACGGGTGGTGCGGGTCGGGGAAACTGACCCAGCAGAACCAATCGGCGTCGGGGTCGAGCGAGTCGAGCCACGCGATCGCCCGATCGGCCACCCAGTCGGTGTGGTACCACTCGCGGGCGATGGGGTTGTCGTGCACCTGCGGACCGCCGGTGTCGCCACCGCCGGCCGCGTTGACCTGCAACTCCATGTCGAGCACGCGGTAGTACATCCCGATCGCTTCGGGGTGGTTCTTGGCGAGCCATTGGGCGTAGTGGAAAGTGCCGAGGCCGCCGTGCGAGGCCGATTCCATGTGATCGAACCCGCGGTGGAGCACTCCGTCGTGGGACATGGAGAACTCGCCCGACACCGCCAACTTGTTCTCGGTGTACCGCAGGAACGGGTCCATGAAGGGCTCGAAGTGCGCCTTGCCGATGAGCGCGGTCGCGTATCCGGCGTCGTGAAGGGTCGCAGCCACGCTCGGGGCGTCGATGGGCAGGGGCACGCCGTTCATCCAGACGCCGTGCGAGGCCACGTGTTGGCCGGTCACCATCGTGGAGCGCGACGGCATGCACACCACGCTCTGGGGATGGGCCCGGCGATAGTTGACACCGGTCGCGGCGAGTCGGTCGATGTTGGGTGTGCGCGCGATCAGGCCGCCGTTGCAACCGAGACCGTCGTACCGCTGTTGATCGGTGGTGAAGAAGAGGATCTTTCGTCCCATCAGGAGCCTTTGCCGTCGTTGGAGAAGATGCCGCCCAAACGCTCGAGCCCGGCCCCGGCGGCTCCTGCGATGAGCAGGGCCATCACCTCGGGATCGAGATCGGTCGAGTAGACGACGAGGCAGCGCGCGTCGCCGTCGGGAATGACGTCGACCGTGCCGAGGTGGCTCTTGACGATCGGGTTGTTCACGATCGAGTACTGGAAGCGGCGCAGATCGTGGTCGAGGGTGACGATGTCCTCCTCGAAACGAAGGCCGCTCGCGAGTCCGATCCAACGCTTGCCCTCGCGCACCTCGCAGTCGGTGATGGGGAACCACTCGTGCAATCGGGCCGGGTCACCGACCAGGGCCCACACCTCGTCGGCCGACGCATCAATGAACACGTGACGGCGGACGGTTCCCATTCCGCCGACTCTAACGAAGAGAGGTACTTGCATACCACCTGCCATTTTTTCCGACAGCGGGCCCTCGTCGCTGTGATAGAAACCTGAGAACGCGGTCGGGGGGTCGTTGGGGGATGTCGGTGGTGACGCGATGAGATCGGTCATTGCGCGCTATCTCGCGCCCCTGTCGCCGGCGATCGCCCTCGTCGCGGTGCAGTTGGTGTTCTTCGGGGTGCCCGCGGGGGCCTGGATCCGCGGTGTGGTGATCGGCTTGCTGACCGCACTGTTGGCGATGGGAATGGCCCTCGTCTACCGGGCGAACCGAGTACTGAACTTCGCCCAGGCCGACCTCGGTTACGTGCCGGCCGCATTGTCGGTCGGTTTGATCGTCTTCGCGGGCCTTCCGTACCTGCTCGGGTTGCTGGTCGGCGCGGTGTCGTCGGTCGTGCTCGGTGTGTTGGTCGAGTTGGCGATCATCCGTCGCTTCGCCCGCTCGCCGCGCCTCGTACTGACCGTGGCCACGATCGGGGTGACGCAACTTCTGGCGGTACTGGCGATCCTGTTGCCGCGACTCTGGGACGAAGCCGCGGCGTCTCAGCGAATTCCGCCACCACTCGACTGGAAACTCACGATCGGCTCGTTCATTCTCAACGCGAACGACTTCATCGCCCTCGTCGTGGCGCCACTCGCGATGCTCGGGGTCGGCGTGTTCTTGACCCGCACCCGCATCGGTACCGCGGTGCGTGCCGCGGCCGAGCGCAGCGAGCGGGCCTCGATGCTGGGTATCCCGGTGGGTTGGCTGTCGACGGCGGTGTGGGGGATCGCCGGGTTGTTGTCGTTCCTCGCTTTGTTCCTGCGCGCGGGCATCCTGGGCGTGCCGCTCGGAAACGCGCTCAGCATCAGCGCCCTCGTGCTGGCGTTGGCCGCTCTCGTGATCGGTCGGCTGCGCAACCTCACCACCATCGCGGTGGCCGCGGTGGCCCTCGGCATTCTCGAGTACGGCGTGTCGTGGAACGCCGAGAGTCCGTTGTTGGTCGCCCCGTTCGTGGGAGCCGCCGTGATGACCGCTCTCCTCATGCAACGTCGGTCGTCGTCGCGCCTCGACCAGGACACCACCGCGTCGTGGCGCTTGGCCGACGAGGTGCGCGACGTCGAACCCGGACTCGCTCGTGTTCCGTTGGTGCGGGTGTTGCGTTGGGGAACCTACGCGTTGGTCACCGCCGGGTTGATCGCGATCCCGTCGGTGATGCGTTCCGATCAAGTCGTCAAGGTCACCGCGATCGGTGTTTATGCCATCATCGGTCTCTCCCTCGTCGTGCTCACCGGTTGGGCGGGGCAGATCTCGCTCGGTCAGGTCGCTTTCGTCGCGATCGGTGGAGCCGTGGGCGCCAAGCTCACCTCGACGTGGAACGTAGACCTGTCGTTGTCCTTGCTCGCCGCGGCGGTGGTCGGCGGTTTGGCGGCCTTCGTCATCGGCCTGCCCGCTCTGCGCCTGCGCGGTCTCTACCTCGCCGTGACCACCTTGGTGTTCGCGATGTCGGTGACGTCGTGGCTGCTGAACGATCGCTTCTTCTCGTGGGTGCCGGGGGCCAAGCGCGTGAAGCGACCGCCCCTTTTCGGTCGCGTCGACATCGAGACCGCGACGCGTTACTACGTCTACGTGTTGGTCGTTCTCGGCCTCGTGATGCTCGCGATGCGCGGCATCCGGCGCAGTCGTACCGGACGGGCGATCCTGGCGTTGCGCGACAACGAGCGCGCGGCGCAGAGTTACTCGCTGTCGGCGGTGCGCACGAAATTGACGGCGTTCACCATCTCGGGGGCCATCGCCGGGGTGGCCGGGGCCCTGTACACGCATCTCAACCACAGTTTCGACCTGTCGAGTTACGGCGTGGGCGAGAGCCTCGAGGTGTTCACGGCCTCGGTGGTCGGCGGTCTCGGTTCGATGTTCGGCGCCGTGCTCGGTGCCGTGTACCTCCGGGGCACCCGTTGGTTCGTGACGGCCGAGGAGTGGCGGTTCCTGTCGTCGGCCGCCGGTGTGTTGATCGTGTTGTTGATCCTCCCCGGCGGTCTCGGTGCCCTCGTGATCCGCGTCCGCGACGATCTGATCCGCCGCATCCACCGTCGAGACGAGGAGTCGACATGACCGAGCAGCGCACGGCGTGGAAGAAGTTCTGGTGGGGAGTCCGGCATCCGTCGTTGTGGCTGGCGGGTATCTCGGGTGGTGAGGCCGCTTTCCCGCTCATCGTGTTGTTCGGACTCAACGCCGTGGACGAATTCGACCGGGCAGCCTTCGGCATCCTCTTGCCCGAGATCCGCGACCACTTCGGACTCGACCTCTCGACCATGCTCGGTTTGGTCGGATTGGTGGGGGTGGCCGCGCTCGCGTTGCAGGTGCCCATCGCCCAATTGGCCGATCGCTCGCGCCGCGTGCCCTTGGCTGTGGGCGGTGCCATCGTCTGGGCCGTCTTCTCCGGGCTCACCGGCATGGCGACCGGCATCGTCGTCTTGTGCATCGCGCGCAGCGGCGCGTCGATCGGTAAGGCCGTCATCGACCCCACGCACAACTCGCTGCTCTCCGACTACTACCCGATCGAGGCGCGAACCAGGGTCTTCTCGGTGCATCGCGCCGCCAACGCGGTCGGTTCGTTCCTCGGACCCCTCGCTGCGGGATTCCTGGCCTTCTACTTCTCGTGGCGCACGCCCTTCATCGTCTTCACGATTCCCACGATCATCCTCGCGGTGATTGCGCTGCGACTGCGTGAGCCGATCCGTGGGCGCTGGGAGCGCATGGCGGTCGGGGTCTCGGCCGAAGTCGCCGACACCGAGGAGGCCCCACCGTCGTGCGCCGAGCGTTGGCGCACGGTCCACAAGGTCGAGTCCCTGAAGCGGATCTGGTGGAGCCTGCCTTTCCTCGCCACCGGCCTGGTGGGCTTCGTGTCGCTCGCCTCGTTGTTGTACGAGCGTGAGTTCGGTCTCGACGAGCGGGCCCGCGGCATCGCCGCGGCCATCGCCGAACCCTTCCAGCTGGTCGGTCTCGTCGTCGGCGCCCGTTGGATCGCCAAGCGTTACGCGGGCAACGTCGCCGGTCTGACCACGGTCGGGGCGAACGTGTCCATCGCGGCGGCGGTGCTGGCGGGAGCCTTCGCCCTGTCGCCCAACATCGTCGTGGCGGTGGCGATCAACTGCGTGATCTCGGCGAGCCTCGCCGTCCTCGCGCCGGCGGTGTTCTCGGGTCTTTCCTTGGCGATCCCGCCGCGCGCCCGAGCCACCGGATTCTCCGTCGCGTCGCTGTGGGTCATCCCCGGTCTGTTCGTGCTGCCCTTGATCGGGTGGATCGCCGATCGGGTCTCGATCCGCGTGGGAATGCTCGTCATGATCCCGTTGTTCATCATCGGTGGACTCATCCAGCGCACCATCGGCAAGGTGATCATGGACGACATCGCCCAGGTGTGGCAGTCGGCGGCGGCGCGTTCGGAGGTGTTGTTCGACCGACGCAACGGTCAGGCCAAACTCCTTCTCTTGCGTGGGGTGCACGCCGGCTACGACGGCCGACCGGTGTTGCAGGGCATCGATCTCGAACTCGACGAGGGCGAGATCGTGGCGTTGCTCGGCACCAACGGCGCCGGCAAGAGCACCTTGCTCAAGTCGATCAGCGGGGTCGTCGAAGCCGATCGCGGTGCCATCATCTTCGACGGTCGCGACATCACGCACGTGCCACCCCACGAGATCGCCGCGGCCGGAATCGTGCAGATGCCCGGTGGAGCGGGCGTCTTCGGTTCGTTGTCGGTGCGCGAGAACCTCGAACTGGCCGGTTGGACCAATCGACGCTCGCCCGATGAGGTGGCGGCTGCGCGGGCCGAGGTTCTCGCGATGTTCCCGATCCTGTCCGAGCGGCTCGACGAGGCCGCGGTGAACCTCTCGGGCGGTCAACAGCAGATGCTCGCCTTGGCGATGAGTTTCGTGATGCGCCCGCGGGTGCTGCTCATCGACGAGTTGTCGCTCGGGCTCGCGCCGGTGATCGTGGGGCAGATGTTGCCGGTGGTGCAACGACTGGCGGCGTCGGGGGTGACGGTCGTTCTGGTCGAGCAGAGCGTGAACGTCGCCCTCACCGTGGCTCAACGGGCCTACTTCCTCGAGCGTGGTGAGATCCGGTTCTCCGGCCCCACGGCCGAGTTGTTGAATCGACCCGACATCTTGCGCTCGGTGTTCCTGTCGGGTGCGGCGAGCGGTGCGGTGCCACCCTCCGACAGTCGGCCGACGTCCACCTCGGTCGTGTTGGCCACCGAGGGCGTCACCGCGACGTTCGGTGGAGTGCGCGCGGTCGACGAGGTGACGATCGAAGTGTTCGATCGCGAGATCGTGGGGGTCATCGGTCCGAACGGCGCGGGCAAGACCACGCTCTTCGACGTGATCTCCGGACTCACCCCGATCTCGGTCGGCGGGGTGACGATCGCCGGCGTCGACGTGACCTCGGCTTCGCCGAGCGCGCGGGCCCGCGCCGGGCTGGGACGTTCGTTCCAGGACGCCCGCCTCTTCCCCGAGTTGACCGTGCGCGAGACCCTCGCAGTGTCGCTCGAGCGCTGGGTCGAGAGCCGCAGTGCCCTGGCCGCGGCGATGTGGTTGCCGCCCGTCTTCGACTCCGAGGCCGCGGTCGCCCGTCGGGTCGACGAGTTGGTCGAATTGCTGGGGTTGGGCGACCACCAGCGCAAATTCGTGCGCGAGTTGTCGACCGGCACCCGACGCGTGGTCGACCTCGCCTGTCTGGTGGCCCACCGACCGACGGTGATCCTCCTCGACGAGCCCACCTCGGGCCTGGCCCAGCGTGAGGTCGAGGCGTTGGTACCCGTCGTGCGACGTCTGCGCGACGAGATGGGGGCCGCACTTCTGGTGGTCGAGCACGACATACCATTCGTTTCGTCGGTCGCCGATCGGCTGGTGGCGATGGACCAGGGGCGGGTGGTGACCTCCGGGGCACCAACCGAAGTCCTCGTCCACCCGCGGGTCGTCGAGTCGTATCTCGGCACGTCGAGTGCCGCTATCGCCCGATCCGGGCAAGGGGGATGACCATGCAACCAGCAAGCAGCACGGGGTCGGGTTCCGGCTCGCTCCGCAAGTGGGGACCACTCGCGGCCATCGTCGTGATCGTCGCGGCCGTGGTGGGGATCGTCGTCGCGGGTGGTGGCGGCGGTGACGATGCCGACGCGCCCGCGTCGACCGCGGCCCCGACCGACTCGGCGGCCCCGACGACCGACGGCGCGAAGGGCGAGTGGTCGTATCCGCTCCTGTACCCGCAGGCCGAGGAACTCGGCATCGCCGACACCATCGATTGGGGGGACCGGTGCGACACCGAGCGCGGGCGCATCAAGGTCACCGACTACTTCGCACCGTTCTGCGCCGCGCCGTTCGAAGGTGACAACGGTGGAGCCACCGACGTCGGGGTGACCGCCGACGAGATCACGATCGTCCAGTACATGGGTCCCGACAGCGATCCCATCATCAACTACATCACCGACGCGATCAAAGTCGACGACACCAACGCGCAAGAGCAGGAAGTCATCTCCAAGTTCATGGAGTATTTCCAGACCTACTACGAGCTCTACGGTCGCAAGATCAACTACGTGGTGTACGAGAGCACGGGTCTCGCGAATGACGAGGTCACTGCGCGCGCCGATGCGCAGCGGATCGTCGAGGAGTACCAGCCCTTCGCCGTGATCGGAGGCCCGGCCCTGACCAACGCGTTCGGCGACGAACTGGCCGCGCTCGAGACCCTCTGTGTCTCCTGCGGAGGAGGGTCACCCGAGTGGTTCGCCGAGCGCGATCCGTACGTGTGGGCGATCGACGGCAGCGCCGAGCAGAAGCAGGTGCACGTGGTCGAGTTCATCGGCAAGCAACTGGCGGGCAAGCCCGCTTCGCACGCGGGTGACGAGTTCACCTCGACCGAGCGCAAGTTCGGTCTGCTTTACATCGAGAGCAGCGCGGAGTCCAAGGTGCTGGCCGACCTCATGGTCGAGCGCCTCACCGCGGTCGGTGCGGCACCGGCCGAGGTGATTCCGTACGCCCTCGACCCCGGCACCATCCAGCAAACCGCGTCGCAGGTGATCGCCAAGTTGAAGGCTTCGGGCATCACATCGGTGATCCTGGCCAGCGACCCGGTGGCCCCCAAGGACTTCACCCGTGAGGCGACCGCCCAGGAATACTTCCCCGAGTGGATCGTGGCCGCGGCCACCCTCACCGACACCACCGCGTTCGGTCGTTCCTACGACCAGCAACAGTGGGCCCATGCTTTCGGCGTCACCAGCCTTGCAGTGCACCTGAACCCCGAGGTGAGTGGCTACTGGGCGCTGTACAAGTGGTTCACGGGTACCGAGCCGGCCGCCGATCAGTCGATCGGCGTCTACATGCCACCCTTCTTCTTGTTGATGTCCGGACTGCAGAGCGCCGGCCCGAACTTGACGCACGAGTCGTTGGCCGAGGCGTTCCGCTCGTTCGAGACCGTTCCGGCGATCAGCCAGCCGTGGTTGACGTGGGGTGACCACGGAATCTGGGATCAACCCGATTACAACGGCATCGACGACGCGACGTTGTTCTGGTGGGACGCCGAGGCGACCGGTCCGGACGAGAACCGCAAGGAGGGCACCGGCATGCTGTTCTACGTCGACGGGGGTCGGCGCTACTTGCCCGGTGATTGGCCGAGCGAGGACAAACTCTTCGTGAAGGAGGGTGCGGTCGACGTGTACATGACGGCGCCCGAGGGTGAAGCGGCCCCCGAGTACCCCAGCCCGGCGGGCTGATCAGTCCGGAATCGCCCAGTCGATCGGCTCCTGACCGCTCTCCCGCAGCGCCTCGTTCGTGCGGGAGAACGGTCGGGAACCGAAGAACCCGTTGTGCGCCGACAACGGCGAGGGGTGCGCCGACTCGATGATCACGTGACGGGAGGCGTCGATGAGGTCGCGTTTGCGACGTGACGCGGCCCCCCACAACAAGAACACCACGCGAGTCGGTTTGTCCGAGACGGTCGCGATCACGCGATCGGTGAAGGTTTCCCATCCGTGGCCTTGGTGCGACGCGGCTGCCCCACCACGAACCGTGAGCGTGGTGTTGAGCAAGAGCACACCTTGACGCGCCCAATGCTCGAGGTTGCCGTGCGCGGGAGGCGCGCAGCCGAGATCGTCGCGCAGTTCCTGCAACATGTTGCGCAACGACGGAGGAACCGCCACGCCCCGGCGCACGGAGAAGCAGAGGCCGTGCGCCTGTCCGGGTCCGTGGTACGGATCCTGACCGAGGATCACGACACGGGTCGACGCCAACGGGGTCAGGTGCAGAGCCGCGAACACTTCGTCGTGGGGAGGGTGGACCGGATGTCGGCGTCGCTCGTCGCGGACGAAGGCCTGCAGTTCGGTCCAATAGGGACGATCGAATTCCGCGCGCAGCACGGGATTCCAATCAGTCGTCGGCACGTTCCCCATTGTTGTCAGCGTCGCCGGCATCGTCGGTATCGTCCGACGACTTCTCGTTGGACTTCTCGATCTCGCACTCGTCCTTGACGGTGCTCTTGTCGATGCTCAACTTCAGAGTCGACGTCACCTTGCCCTTGCCCGACGTGAACTGGACCTCGATCGACTTGGTGGTGGCCTTGATCTTCTTGGCGTTGAAACCGGGCACGACCAACGTTTCCAGCGTCGAGGTCACGAACGACTGGTTGGCGATCTCGACGCGCACGAGTCCGGCACCGCAGGCACGGGTGACGAGGTTGGGCACCGGGGGCCCGACGGGAACGCTGGTGGGTGGGGTCGGTCGGGTGGTGGTGGGCGTCTCGGGTTTGCTGGTCGGGGGCACGACGGGAACGCTGGTGGGTGGGTTCGGTCGGGTCGTGGTGGGTCCGTCGTTCTCGCCCGTGGGTCGATTGGAGCCACCGGGGGTGCTGTCCTCGGTGGGCTGTGTGGTGGCGACCACCGGGGTCGACGGATCGGTCGATTCGGGCGCTGTGCCCGGGTTGGTGTTTCCCGGGACATTGCTGTCGACGGGCGGTCGAGTGGTGGCCGGCTCGGTGATCACGGTGACCACCGCACCGTCGGGCGTGGTCACCATCGCACCGTCGGGCGTGGTCACCACGGCCGCGCCCGGGGCGAGACTCAATCCGTCGTCGGGACGCGTCGAATTCCGCACGACCAATGCGCCGACGGCCAGCACGCACACGCTCGCGCCGATGGTGGTGGCGACGGCACGGCGGCGACGGATCGTACGCACTCGTCCGAGGACGTGCTGATAGGCGGGCCCGGTGGCGGGAGCGTCACCGCCCAGTCGACCGAGAAGCGCCGAGATCTCGGAGTCGCGGAAGTCGTCGTCGCCCCATTCCTCGTTCATGATTCGACCTCCGCTGCTCGAGCCGACTCGATGTGCGTGCGCAGTCGCTCGCGCGCCTGGTGGAGGTGGAACTTCACCGCGCCGTCGGAGATCTCGAGGGCCTCGGCGATCTCGAGCACCGACAGTTGCTCGACGTAGAACATCGCCGCGACCGCGCGTTGCTGTTTGGGGAGGGTGGCGAGCAGATCGGACATGCCGTCGATCTCCGGCATCTCCGACACCATGACGGGTTGGTGGGCCAAGCGCTCGACCACGCGGTCGCGGCGCACCTTGGACCGGTGGCTGTCGCGCACCTTGTTGAAGGCCACGCGCCTGATCCAGCCGACGGGATCGTCATAGGTACTGATCTTGCGCCACTTCACGTGCGCTTTCACGAAGGCCTCCTGCACGGCGTCGGC
>JBJTFY010000113.1:0-3290 GCA_046093625.1 Actinomycetota bacterium | reverse complement strand
GATCTCTGCACCGGCGACGGTCTCTGCGAGGAGATCGCCCCCGACGTCTTCACTCTGCTGGACGACGGCTTGGCCTACGTGAAGGAGGGCAGCAAGGTGTTCGCGACCGCCAAGGGCAACGCCCAGGGCGCCGAGGGCCTCGCCAACATCCCCGACGGCCAACTCGACGGCGTCATCGAATCCGCCGAGGAGTGCCCCGGCGAGTGCATCTTCATCGAACCCTGATCGGTTCGACTCCGGTCGTTCAGACGCCGAGCAATCGGCCGACCGTCAGGAACCCCGTGTGCGCCACCATCCGGTGATCCGGGCGCACGGCCATTCCCTCGATGTACCAACCGCGATGCAGCACCTCGATCGTGCGCGTCCCCGTCCATGACGGATTCGCCAACGCCTCGCGGGTCTGGGCGGCTTGGGTGATGGACGGGGTGTAGGCCACCAGGATTCCCCCCGGCCGCATCACCCGCTGGGCGTGGGGCACCACCTGCCACGGCTCGGGGAGGTCGAGCACGACACGGTCGATGTCGGTGGCGTCGATCCCCTCGTAGCAGTCCCGCACCTGTACGTCGTAGCGCTCGAGGGCGGCCTCACCGAGGAACGAACGAACGTTGGTCACGGCGCGGTTGGCGAAGTCGTCGCGGATCTCGTACCCGGTGATGTGTGCGCCGTATCGCAACATGGTCATCGAAAGTGCACCGGACCCGACACCGCTCTCGAGCACCCGCACACCGGGTCCGATGTCGGCGAGCATGCAGATCGGTGCGAGGTCCTTGGGATAGATCACCTGGGCACCGCGGGGCATCTCCACCACGAAGTCCTCGAGGGTCGGGCGCAACGCGATGTAGCGCGCGCCCTTCGTCGACTGCACCCGGGTTCCCTCGTCCCGACCGGCGATCTCGGCGTGCGCCACGAAGCCGGCGTGACTGTGGAACTCGGCCCCCTCGGCCAGGGTGATCAGGTAACGACGCTGCTTTCCGTCGATCAACAACACCTTGTCGCCGTACGCGAACTCGCTCACCCGGGCACCACCTTGTTCGAACGACGCTTGGGACGTCGCAACATTTCCACGGGCACGGGTTCGTGCGCCGCTGATTTGTCGACCAGTCGACAGAACGCGCAGATCACCGTGTCATCCCCACTCTCGCCGTCCGCTCCGGTGGCGGCACCGCATCGTGCGCACGGACGCACCCGATCATCGGAGCCGTGCCGAGCCAGCACCTCGGTCATGCGGTCGAGGAAGCCCAGATAAAAGGCGGCCTTCGTACCGGGCGAACGCTCCTCGAGGGCGTTGAGGGCCTCCTTGTACCCGAGGTGGCGATTGCCCTCGGCCATCGGGCACTCCTCCACGATGTACTCGATGCCCCGCACGATGCACCATGCCGCCATCTCGCGCTCGCTCAACCTGATCAACGGCTTGGCCTTGCGCGGAAATCCGTGGCGGGCCGGAAGCACCGGCAATTGGCGCGCGAGATACTCGACGTCCCAACGCAAGGTGTTGCCGAACAGGACCGCGGCCTCGTCGTCGAGGTTGTGCCCGGTGACCACCACGTCGTAGCCGCCCTCCGTCGCCGCGCGATCGAACAGATGCCGCTTGCTCATCCCGCACGCCGAGCACGGAACCCGTCCGGTCGCGCGCGCCGCGGTCGGGATGTCGTACCCGTAGTCGTCACGCAACGACACGACCTGCAGGGTGAGTCCGCGCTCCTGTGCGAAGCGCTCGGCGTGTCGACGCGAGAGGTCGCTGTAGTCCCCGATACCGAGGGCGATGTACAAACCATCCGCCGAGTACCCGAGGTCGACCAGCAGATCCCAGACCGCCAGCGAGTCCTTACCGCCCGACACCGCCACGAGGATGCGATCGTCCTTGTCGAACATCCGGTGATCGTGGATCGCCTTTTCCACTTGTCGCCGACACAACTGGACGAAGTGCTCGGCACAGAAGTTCGCGTTGTGACGCGGTAGATCGATGATCGCCGGCTCGCGACACACTCGGCACTTCACGTCACGCACCACCGGAGATGACGGGTCGGACCTCGACGGTGTCGTCGGCGTCCAGTTCGGCGTCACCGGGCACCAACGTCCCGTTGCGCACCACGAGGTGACCCTCACGGGTGAGACCGAGTTCGGCCAGCAACGCGTGGACCCGACGGCGCCCCACGACCTCGATCTCGCGCGTGGGATTGCGCAGGATGACCTTCATCGTCGACGACCGCGCGTGGGTGGGAGGGCTGTGACCGTCACCGACTCGCCGGGTTTCAGTTTCTCGGCGGCGAGATTCTGCGGTCGTCGCGCCACGACCCGGCGAACGAGACGGGCACCCCACACCACGACACCGACGGCGAACCAGCCCCGACGACCTCGACCGAAGCCGTCCTTGAGACTGCGAGCGCGGAGATACGACAGAAGGGCCACGGGTCAGAAACGACGGACTTCGACGATCGTCGACCGACGACGGCCACTGCGACGGCCGAGGAGGAAGAACACGATGACGAGCGCGATCCCGACGCCACCGGCCACGACCATCAGCGACGAACGCCGATCGTCGACCTTGCCCTGCACGTCACCTTGCAGGGCGCGCAACTTGTTCTCGATGTCCTGACGCGACACGCGTTCGGTGCGGGTGGTCATCGGGCGTTCCCCTTTCGTCCGGGCTCTTTTCCGAGCGTCGCCTTCTTCACACGCGACAACGCGACGCTCGACAGCACCGCGCACGCCGCCAACACGATCACGTAGGGCACCCAACTGAAGCCGCCGTCGAAGGCGTCCAGTTCGGTCTGCAGGAGTCGCAAAACCCCGAGCAACATGAGCACGAGGCCCAGACCGAGGAACGTGGCACCGAGGGTGCCCAGTGCCAGCCAACGGCCGGCGCCCTTCAGAGGGCCGAGGGTCTCTTGGCGGGCGTAGTCCTTGACGAGATCGACGACCTCACCCACACTGGCCGACTCGCGACGAGGGCGCGGGGAACTCGGATCGACGGACGACACCCCTATTTTCTAGCACCGGAACGGCAAAACCCCACCTCAGAGGGGTCGGTCAACCATCGAGTCGGAAGCGCAATGCATCGGTGACCTCGCCGAGAGCGACATCGAAGGCGGCCAGGCGCGCCCGCGGTCCCGGCGCCGACAACATGCGGAACCGGTCGGCCGAACCGAGTGGCGCGATCGTGCCGAGTGCGTGCGCGGTGCTGTCGAGCGTCGCGTTGTCGCGTGTGAAGAAGGCGACGCTCGGAAAAGAGCCCGGACGAAAGGGGAACGCCCGATGACCACCCGCACCGAACGCGTGTCGCGTCAGGA
>JBJTFY010000112.1:0-19537 GCA_046093625.1 Actinomycetota bacterium | reverse complement strand
GTTGCGGATGGGGCTCGAACGACGCTGGTCCGACCCGAACCCAGTCGCCCTCGGGGTTCATCTCGAAAGCCGGGGCCTGCGGATCGAGCAGAACGCCGAGGGTGTGGTCGAGCCAGTCCTGGTGCCGAGGATGGGTGAGGGCCAGGTGCCCTACGTGCCCATGAGCTCCGCCGACGTCGAGGCGAGCCGGGCCGCGTGGGCGGCCCGCTGAGTCGGATGGCCGGCTACTGACGCCCCCGTTCGGCGTCGGTTCGAGGGAACGAGTGCCGCCCCGAAAGGGGCGGCACTTTCTCGTGTTCCGAGAAACCTCGCCGACGGATCCGGGGCGTTTGTGGATGGTGAAGAATGTCAGCAAGACTCGGGATGTCCGACGAACGGGAGATGATGAGCGGATCCGTTAACTCAGCCTGGACGGTGGACGATCTGCGCCTCGCCGGTGGACGTCGGCGCACCGACCGCCGCATGCGCCGCGTGTTCGTCGCGGCCGGTCTGACGACGCTCGTGATCACGGCGTTGATCGTGTACACCCTGTTCAAGGACGCGCTGTCGTTCTTCATCGACGTGCCCAAGGGCGATCTTTGGACGATCGGATGGTTCCCGCGTCGCGGCATGTTCGACATCAAGACGCTCGTGGTGGGCACCTTCATGGTCACCGGGGTCGCGATGTTGATCGCGGTGCCGCTCGGGCTCGGGGTGGCGGTGTACTTGTCCGAGTTCGCCCGGCCGCGGGTGCGTCGCGTCCTGAAGCCGGTCGTCGAGGTGTTGGCCGGCATCCCGAGCGTGGTTCTGGGCTACTTCGCGATCTCGTTCATCAACCCCAACATCGTCCTCCACATCGCCGGTGGGGCCAACAAAGCCTTCAACATCGCGGCCGCCGGAGTGGCCGTCGGCATCCTCACCATCCCGATCATCGCCTCGGTCGCCGAGGACGCGTTGCGCGCCGTGCCGCTGGCCTTGCGCGAGGCCTCGTACGGTCTCGGGGCGCGGCGGGTGAGCACAACGTTCAAAGTGGTGCTGCCGGCGTCGATCTCCGGAGTCGTCGCCGCGCTGATCCTGGGCATCTCGCGCGCCGTGGGTGAGACGATGGTGGTTGCCATCGCCGCCGGAGCCGTGGGTGGCGGCTTGTACTCGACCGACGTCTTCCAGCCAGGTCAGACGATGACCGCGGCCATGGCGGCCCTCGGATTCGGAAGTGACCAGGTCGCCGGCAACGGGCTCGCCTTCCAGAGTCTCTTCTTCATCGGTTTCCTGCTGTTCGTCATGACGTTCATGCTGAACCTGCTCGGCGACCGACTCGTGCGCCGGGTTCGCGAGGAGTACTGACGTGGCGATCACGACACCCTCACGATTCGGGGCCGACAGCGCCGCGAAGTTGACCGCCCGCATCACGAACGGAAAACGCGACGTGCGCGGTCGCGTCGTCGAGTGGGCCCTGTTGACGACCTTGGCGCTGACCCTGCTCATCCTCGTCGCGCTGATCGTCAACCTGCTCGACCGTGCGTGGCCGGTACTCGACGGGCGTTTCGGTGACTTCTTGTCGTCGGGCCTCGATGCGTCGAACGCCGCCGAGGCCGGGGTGTGGCAAGCGATCCGCGGCACCCTCACCTTGGCGATCGTCGTGATCGTGGTGGCCTTCCCCTTGGGCATCGCCTGCGCGGTGTACCTCGAGGAATACGCGCGACGCTCGCGACTCGCGCGACTGATCCGTATCAACGTGCGCAATCTCGCCGGTGTCCCGTCGATCGTGTACGGCATCCTCGGACTGACGATCTTCGTCAAGTTCGCCGGTGGAGTCACCGGGGGACGAACCGTGATCGCCGGAGGGTTGACCCTGGCGGTGCTGGTGTTGCCGGTGGTCGTCATCACCGCCTCGGAGGCTCTGCGCGCCGTGCCGCAATCGATTCGCGAGGGGGCCATGGGTGTCGGAGCCACCCAATGGGAAACGGTGCGCTCACACGTGCTGCCTTCGGCGGCCCCGGGCATCCTGACCGGCACCATGCTCGCGTTGTCGCGCGCGGCCGGTGAGGCGGCACCCCTGTTGCTCGTCGGCGGCATCACCGGTTTGTTGCGTACCGGCAACCAGGGATTGTGGGAGCAGATCACCAAGGGTGGTTTCACCTCGATGCCGGTGGCGATCTTCTCGTACGCCCGTCAGACCGGAGCCGACTTCCAGGCCGTCACCGCCGCCGCGTCGCTGATCCTGTTGGTGCTGGTGATCCTCATCAACGGACTGGCCATCTGGTTGCGCAATCGATTCGAACGGAACTGGTGAACCCGTGAACCAATCCCGCGATCTCACCCACGATCCCACCGGACAGGAGAACTCAGTGGAACAGAACGAGTCAGCCGAGGGCGCGGCGACCGGAGTCGACGTACCGGTCTTCCGCACGAGCGACCTGTCGGTCTTCTACGGGGACTTCCGCGCGGTGCGCGACGTCAACTTGTACATCAAGGCCCGCGAGATCACGGCCTTCATCGGACCCTCCGGTTGCGGCAAGTCGACCGTGCTGCGGTGTTTCGACCGCATGAACGATCTGATCCCATCGGCTCGCGTCGAGGGCACCGTCGAGTACCACGGGGTGAATCTCTACGACAAGAACGTCGACGCCGTCGAGGTGCGCCGGCGTATCGGCATGGTGTTCCAGAAGCCGAACCCCTTCCCGAAGAGCATCTACGACAACCTCGCATTCGGTCCGCGATTGAACGGTGTCAAGAAGAAGGCCGATCTCGACGTGATCGTGGAGTCGTCGCTCAAACGAGCCGCACTGTGGGACGAGGTGAAGGATCGACTCAAGGCGTCGGCGATGGGTCTGTCGGGCGGCCAGCAACAACGGCTCTGCATCGCGCGCTGCATCGCCGTGGAGCCCGACGTGATCCTGATGGACGAACCGTGCTCGGCGCTCGACCCCATCGCGACGGCCCGCATCGAGGACCTCATGCAGGAGATCAAACGCGACTTCACCATCATCATCGTGACCCACAACATGCAGCAGGCCGCGAGAGTCAGCGACCAGACCGCGTTCTTCACCACCGAGATCAATCCCGAGAGCGACCGTCGCACCGGGGTGTTGGTCGAATTCGACAAGACCCAGAAAATGTTCTCGAACCCCTCGGACTCGCGCACCGAGGCGTACGTGACCGGAAGGTTCGGCTGAGAGGCAGATCATGGAAGAAGCGAGACAGTCGTTCCACAAGGAACTCATCGACATCCAGCAGGAGTTGGTTCGGGTCTCGGCCGGTGTCGTCGAGAGCATCCCGCGCTGTACCACGGTCCTGCTCGAGCAGGATTTGTCGACCGCCGAGGCGATGATCATGGCCGACGACGAAGTCGACGCCCGCACCATCGATCTCGAGGACCGCTGCATCCAGATCCTGGCTCTGCAGGCCCCGGTGGCCGGGGAACTGCGACAGGTGATCGCCGCGCTCAAGATTTGTGCGGAAATCGAGCGCTCGGCCGACCTCGTGGTGAACATCTGCAAGGCCGCGCGTCGCATCTACGGCCACGAGTTCGACCCGAAGCTCCGCGGACTCGTGCTCAAGATGTCCGAGCAGGCCCGTCACCTCTTCAGCGAGGCCACCAGCGCGTATCACGACGCCGACGCGTCCCGGGCCGCGGCGATCGACGACATGGACGCGTTCCTCGACGATCTTCAGCGGCAGTTCATCCAGGCCATCTTCGAGTCGCACGCCGCCGGTCGGATCGATCTGCAGGTGGCCATCCAACTGGCGGTGGTCGCCCGCTTCTACGAGCGAATCGGCGACCACGCCGTGAACATGGGGGAAAAAGTGCGGTTCCAGGTGACCGGCTGGTTGCCCGAGCAGTCGGGTGCGGCCCGTCACCGTGAGCGCAGTCTGCAGGATCCCACGCCGGCCGGGGAGCTGCGCAAGCCGACGGGGAGTCCGCCGCGCGACGCATGATTTATCCGCTCGTTCACCCGCCGTTCACGGCATCCTCGCCCCGCGGCAAGGTGACTCGTTTACCTTCGTTCACCGTGACGTCGTTTCCGCTTTCTCGAGGCGTGACCCGATGAACAAGGTCGCCCACGAGGAACTGGCGGACCTCCGCGCCGAGGTGTTGCGGGTCGCGGCCGGGCTGATCGAGAGCATTCCGCGCGCCGCCCAGATTCTGCTGGATCAGGATCTCGAGGGGGCCGAATACCAGATCCTGGCCGACGACGAGGTCGACGCGCGCACGATGCTGCTCGAGGAGCGGTGCATCTCGCTGATGGCCCTGCACGCGCCGGTCGCCAGCGAGTTGCGTCACGCGGTGACCATCATGAAGATGTCGGCCGATCTCGAACGTTCGGCCGACCTCGTGGTGAACATCTGCAAGGTCTCGCGGCGCATCCACGGACAAGACCTCGATCCGAAATTGCGTGGGCTGATCACCCGCATGGGCCAGCAGGCCCAGAGCCTCTTCAAGCACGCCTTCGAGGCGTACGCCGATCTCGACCTTCCGGTGGCCCGGGCGGTCGACGACATGGACCTCTTCCTCGACTACCTCCACAAGCAGTTCATCCAAGCCATCTTCGAATCGCACAGTGCCGGCAACATCGACCTGCCGATCGCCGTTCAGATGGCCGTCACCGCGCGGTTCTTCGAACGCATCGGTGACCACGCGGTGAACTGCGCCCACTTCGTGCAGTTCCTGATCACCGGGCATTTGCCTCCGGCGGGCGATCATCGTCGCGGCGGTCGCGGGTCGGACCTGACCCCCATCGGTGGGATTCAACTTCCGATCGTGGAGGCGAGTTGAGCACCCTGCTCGCGATCGTCGTCTCTCTCCTCGTGGGCGTGCTGATCGGCGTCCGTCGCGAGCGTTCGCGTCAGCAACCGATCCCCATCACGATCGAACCCGTCGAGGAGACCCCGGTCATACCGGAGGTGCGCGAGGCCCTCGATTCGCTGACGGTCGGTGTCGTGGTGGCGTCGCCGGAGGGCGAGATCGTCTTCCGAAACGGTGTGGCCCGCGGTCTCACCGGAGCGGTGCACTCCGACGTGTTGGTCGAGGAGGCGATCGACGTCCATCTGCGGGGTGCGCTCGACGGCCAGACCCGTCGGCAGGTGCTCGATCTCTTCGGTCCTCCCCGCAAGGTGGTGGCGGTGTCGGCCACGCCGCTGGCCGCCGGAGGAGCGGTCGCCATGGTCGAGGACATCACCGAACGTTCGTTGCTCGACGCGGTGCGCACGGACTTCGTGGCCAACATCAGCCACGAGTTGAAGACGCCCGTCGGCGCCCTCGCGGTGTTGGCCGAGGCGCTCTCGGCCGAGGACGACATCGAAGTCATCCACCGACTGTCCGGCAAGATGGTCGACGAGGCCCTTCGCGTGGGTCGCACGATCGACGACCTGCTCGAGTTGTCGCGCATCGAACTCGGTGGTGAGGCGGTGAAGGACGCGGTGAGCGTCGGTCTGGTGGTCGCCGAGGCCGTCGACCGCACCCGCCCGTTGTCGGAGCGTCGTGCGATCGAGGTGGTCACGGTCGAGGCGAGTGAGCGGATGAAGGTGCTCGGTGACCGTCGACAACTGGTGTCGGCCATCGGGAACCTCGTCGAGAACGCGGTGAAGTACTCCGAGCGCGGGTCGAAGGTCGAGGTGTCGGCGCGCAGTGACGGCACGTGGGTCGAGTTCAAGGTGCGCGACTACGGCCTCGGGATCCCGGCCCGCGATCTCGACCGCATCTTCGAGCGCTTCTATCGCGTCGACCGGGCGCGTTCGCGCGAGACGGGCGGTACCGGACTGGGCTTGGCCATCGTTCGTCACGTCGCCACGAATCACGGCGGTGACGTGACGGTGTCGAGCACCGAAGGTGAGGGCTCGACGTTCGTGTTCAAGGTGCCGGCGGCGCCCGGTCTGGTCATGACGACGATGTCGGAAGCGGGATGAGGGGCTGATCATGGGTATGCAGACGGTTTTGTTGGTCGAGGACGAGGAGAGTTTCGTCGACGCCCTCACGGTCGGACTCAAGAAGGAGGGCTTCCGTGTGGAGGTCGCCCGCGACGGACTCGAAGCGTTGAACAAGTTCGACGCCACCCAACCGGACGTCGTTCTCCTCGACGTCATGTTGCCAAAGATCTCGGGGATCGACGTGTGTCGACAGTTGCGCAAGCGAACCCAGGTGCCGATCATCATGGTGACGGCTAAGGGCGCCGAGATCGACACGGTGGTCGGTCTCGAGGTGGGGGCCGACGACTACATCACCAAGCCCTACCGCATGCGCGAGTTGGTGGCCCGGATGCGCGCCGTGCTGCGACGCGTGCCCAACGAGTCGGCTGGTTCGGTCGGGGACATCGACGGGAACACCTTGGTCGTGGGTGACGTGGTCCTCGATCCGGAGCAACACCTCGTGATGGTGCGCGGAGTCGAGGTGACGATGCCGCTGAAGGAGTTCGAACTGTTGCATCTGTTGTTGGCGAACGCGGGTCGCGTTCTGCCGCGTGAGACGCTCATCGACCGGGTGTGGGGCACCGACTACGTCGGCGACACCAAGACCCTCGACGTCCACATCAAGCGACTGCGCACCAAGGTGGAGGACGATCCCGCGAACCCCACGCGCATCGTGACGATCCGCGGACTCGGCTACAAGTTCGAGCGCGCCAAGGCCTGATCGCTCACCGACGACGCGAACCCCTTCACCTAGTGTGGGGTCGTGAACGACGCCGTCGGCTCGAGGCTCCCCGGACGGGGTCGGGGCAAGGACTACGTTCCGCCCCGCGACCAGCACCGATTCGCGCTGTCGCCGTTCACCCGGTTGGTGCGGCTCCATGCGCTGATGGCGGCCGGCGAGGCCAGCATGGCCGTGGCCCTCGCGGACTCACTGTTCTTGTCGATCACCCCGGGCGAGGCCCGCGGGCGCGTGCTGTTGTTCCTGGCGGTCAGCTTCGCGCCGTTTCTCGTGCTGGCCCGATTCATCGGGCCGGTCATCGACCGGATGCCGGGCGGTCGTCGTCTCCTGATCCTGCTGATCGCGGCGCTGCGCGCGGTCGTGATGCTCGCGATGATCTCCCAACTCGACTCGTTGCTCCTCTTCCCGCTGGCGTTCCTCGCCATGGTTCTGAGCAAGACCTACAGCGTGTCGAAGTCGGCGGTCGTGCCCTCGCTGTTGCGCGGCGACAAGGACTTCGTGGTCTCGAACTCCCGTCTGGGAGTCACGGCGGGCGTGGTCGGGTTCCTCGCCGCGATACCCGCGGGCATCTTGAGCACGATCTCGCCCAAGTTGACGCTGGTGTTCGGTGCCTTGCTGTTCCTGTCCGCCGCGTTCAACGCCGCCAAGTTGCCCCGGCAGTCGGTCACGACCGGTGACACCCCGCAGCTCGAGAAGGAGGAACTGCGTCAGCCCAACGTGTTGATCGCCGTGTCGGCGATGAGCCTCATTCGGGCGTCGGTCGGTTTCACCTTCTTCCACCTCGCGTTCTTCTTCGCCGATCATCCGCGCGTCGAGCGCATGGAACTGGCCCAGAACGGCATGTGGTACCAGGTCAAGTACCACTTCGGCCCGCAGTTCGGCACGATGTGGTTCGGCATCGCGGTCAGCCTCGCCGCGGTGGGCTCACTGCTGGGCAACCTGAGCGCCAAACCGTTGAAGCGACTCGACCGGGTCGAGAACCTGCTGATCGCCGGCCTCTTCATCATCGGTGTGGTGGGAGTGTTGACCGCCCTCACGTCGACCACCATCTCGGCACTGCTGCTGATGGCCGCGGTCAACTACGCCGCCGCGGTGGGCAACATGGCCTTCGAGTCCATCGTGCAGCGTGACGCCCCCGACGCCAACCGCGGGCGCGCCCTCGCCAGCTACTACACCAAGTTCCAACTCATGTGGGTGCTGGCCGGCATCGTCCCGGTGCTGCTGAAGCTCCCGGGTGTGGTCGGCTTCGCCGTGGTGTCGGCGATCGGGTTCACCGGAGGAGTCGGTTACTGGCTCAGCAACCGGCAGGTCAGCAAGGGTCTCGAACCGACGTCGATCGTGGCCCAGTTGCGCGAACGTTTCAGTCGCCGCTGATCTCGAGACGAGCCAGCCACAGGCCGGGTGCCTCCAGTTCGGCGGGGGTCGGTAGGTCCTCGGCCGATCGGTAGAGCGGCGACAACGCGGCCTCGCCGCCGCGCTCGATGACCCCGTGAACGAAGGCGCGTCCGGCCTCGACCTGCGCGCGTTTCACGTGCACGCCGAGAAGTCGTTCGACGAAAGAGGTCTCCTCGCCACCGTCGACCCGTCGTCGGCGGGCCGCCTCGGCGATGCGGGCCGGATTACCGAGCACTCGCGCACCGACCTGGTCGGTCATGTGATCGCTCCAACCGATGACGACCGCCAGGATCGTGTCGAGGCGAGGGCGCAACCGATCTTGCTCGGGGGAGCGCACGGCGCCCAGCAACAATTCGGGGTCGCCGAGGATCTTCTGCAACGACGCCATCATGTCGCCGGGGTCCGACGACTCGAGTCCGGCGAGTTTGTCGGAGAGGGCCGACGGGTTGGGCTCGAACGCGGCCACGTGCGCGCGCACGAGGGCGTTCACCGAATCGGCGACGTGGGCGAGACCGTGAATCTGGTGGGTGACGAGTTCGCGCACCAAGGTCCAGACCCGCACGTCGTCGACCGGCAGCTCCCACTCCTTGGCGAAGGCGTCGATGTTGTCGGCGAGCAACATGAGCGGTGTGCCGGCGGGTCGCGGCAAGGGCAGGTCGTACATTCCGAGTGACCGCTTGGCGATGAGTCCGAGCATCGAGCCCACGGTCATGCCCATCGTCATCGGGGCGAGCATCGACGTGAGGTTCGCGAACATCCAGGCCATCGGGTAGGAGTCGACCTCGCCGGTGGTTGGTCTGGCTCCGAGCGCGGTGGCGAGATCGGTGAAGAGCGGCCGGTAGTCGTCGAGCGTGCGCTGGGCCCACCGGCCCGGCGTCACGAGCTCGGGACGCGCGTTCGTGACGTCGCACCGGTCACCGATTCCGGTGCCCATCTGCACGTGCATCGCCGCGATACGGGTGAGGTTCTCGAATTCGATGCGCACCCGCGGGTCGATGTTCGACTCGGACGTTCCGCCGGTGGCGGTCATCTGGGCGATCTGGCGTGCGGTGTCCCAGTGGATGGGTCCGTTGCCGGAGAACATCTTCATCATGTCCCCGAACATGCCGCCGAACATGCCGCCGAACATCGACGAGAACGGGTCGTCGCCATCGGGTGTGTCGGGGGAGTGGGCCACGTTTCCGAGCCTACGACCTGTCCGCGAGCCGTGTCCGTCGGGAGGCACGTGGTGCGACCAAGGACCGACGAACAACTAGCGTCGCCTCCATGACCGCCATGGAGGCTCCACTCGAGCGGGACGACGTCGCCACGGTATCGGTGGTCGTCACCGGGGCGTTGTGGCCACTCGGCCGCCGAGTCGTCGAGCGTTTGACGTCGTCCGGCCGCTTCACGGTGACCGAGATGAAGCGGGGCGAGAACAACATCGAGGGCGCGGTCGACGTCCTCGTTCACCTCGCCCCCGGCGATCACGACGCGTTGGCGGCCCGAGGTCGCAGTGCGGCGGTCGGTACGCCCGAGTTGCTCGCGGTGGCGACCGAACACGGGGTGCGACACGTGGTGTTGCTGTCGTCGGCGATGGTGTACGGGGCCTGGCCCAACAACCCGGTGCCCATCACGGAGGACGCCGCCCTCCGGCCCGACTTCGGATTCGCGTTCGCCCGACAACTGGCGACGGTCGAGCAGATGGTCGACGACTGGCGCGAGGGCGCGCCGGGTCGAACGACGTGCATCCTGCGACCGGTGCCGGCGATGGCCGCCGACGGCACCAGCAGCCTGGTGCGCGCGCTGGCCGCCGGTATGGGTGGCCGACTGGGCGAGGACGACGTGCCGGCGCAGTTCCTGCACCTCGACGACCTGGCCTCGGCCGTCGAACTGGTCGTGAACCGTCGGCTCGACGGTGTCTACAACGTGGCCCCCGACGGACACGTGCCCGGCGCGCGCGTCCGGTCGCTGTGGGGCATGGCGCCACGTTTACGGCTGCCGGATCGGCTGGCCGAGATGGTCGCCGACGTGCGTTGGAGATTCCAACGCGGCCCCATCCCGCCGGGCCTGCGACCGTACGTGCGGTCACCGTGGTTGGTGTCGAACGGTCGATTGCGCGCCGAGGGCTGGACGCCGTCGGTGACCAACGAACAAGCCTTCGTCGAGGGCACCGACGCGAAGTGGTGGACCATGCTCACGCCGAAGCGTCGCCAGGAGTTGGCGCTCGGTGCGATGGTCGTGACGACGCTCGGTGTGGTCGGGGCGATCGTGGTTTGGCTGCGTCGTCGCGCGCGTTAGTTCGCGACCAACTGTTCGAGGAGCGATTCGATGTCGGTCAGCGGCACGACGCACGGCGTGTCGTTCTCTCCCGTGTACAGACCGATGAGCGATCCCCATTGATCGACGACCGGTGCGCCCTCGGTGAGTCCTCCGTTCGACGCTCCCCGGCTGGAGAGCAACATCAGTCCGTCGTCGGTGCGCTCGCCGAGCAGGAAGACGCGCCCTCCACGATCGACGACGATGACGTGGTTCGCGTTCGTCGCGAGGTCGATCGAGACGGGCAGGGTGCCGATGTCGACGTTCGGGCCGGTGGTGCCGTCGGTGATGCTGAGGATCGCGAGATGCAGATCGGGATCGACGTGGATCACCTCGGCGAGATGCTCGTCTCCGGTGCGTGCGTCGCGGGTGACGACGGGCGCGCCGTCGAAGCCCTCCACTGCGGCCACCGTCGTGACCAAGTAGGTCGTCCCGAGGTACATGCCCATGGTGTCGTCACCCGTGCGGGCGTCGATCTCGACCACTTCGACTGCGTCGCTCGTGAGTCGAAGCACGCCGACCGCGTCGGTCTCTGAGGTTCGCGGCTGCACGATGACGACGAGTCCGAGCAGAAGCAGGCCACCGGCGACCAACGAGAAGGCCAGCAGACCACGTCCGGTTCGTCCGATGTCGCGCGGTTCTTCGACGCGTCGAGTGTGGGCCGCGAAGCCGAGCTCGGACGGGTGGCGCCACGCCCGTTCGTGAGGCGGTTGGGGGCTCGGCGGGAACGCTCCGGCCGGGCTCTCGTCGTCGTCCCCGGTCGGGGTGTCGAAGTGGCCGCTCACGAATCGGTGAGGCTAGTGAACCATCGGGCTCGAGTGTCGTCGGGCGAGCCGGTCTCCGAGAGCCAACCGCTACCATCACAGCGTGACCTCCGAGCAGACGGCCGACGACTGGTTCGCCATCGGGGAAGCGCCGTTGGAGGTCGGTCGTCTGTACGACTGGGCCGTGCGACCCGACTGCGGCGCCGTGGTGCTCTTCTCGGGCACGGTGCGCGATCATGCCGTCGAGGGAGAGCAGACGCGCACGGGTGTGACCCACCTCGACTACGAGGCGTACGCGAGCGAGGTGGTTCCGACGTTCCGCGAGATCGCCGAGGAGGCCCGTCGTCGCTGGCCCGACATCGGTCGCATCGCCTTGCATCATCGCGTCGGTCGCATCGATCTCGGTGAGAGTTCGGTCGTCGCCGTCGTCTCGGCACCGCATCGACCCGAGGCCTTCGCCGCCGCGCGATTCGCTATCGACGCCTTGAAGGCCGGCGCACCGATCTGGAAACACGAGACGTGGGACGGTGGAAGTGACTGGGGAACCGGCGCGAGCGTGGTGACCGATCCCAAGAACGTGACGTCGGTCGACGGGGCGGGAGTCTGAGTGGTCACGGTCCTCGTCGTCATCCTGGTGGTGTGCCTTCTCGTCGTGGTCGGTGGGGCGACCACGCGGCGCACCCCGGCGAGCGACGATCGTGTCGCCGACTTCCGTCGTCATCTCGACGCGTTGTCGCCGGAGGCACATCGCGCGGTCGTGGAGCCGACGGCGACTCCGCTCGAACCGTTCGATGGAGGCGAAGTGGTCGACGGTGCCGACGACGCTGGTGGTGATCGCTGATGGCCCGCGACCTCGCGATCGACCTCGGCACGGCGAACACCCTCGTCTACATGAAGGGCCGGGGCATCGTGCTCAACGAGCCCTCGGTCATCGCACTCAACCGTCAAACCGGTGAGGTGTTGGCCACCGGTCACGAGGCGTGGTACATGATCGGTCGAACTCCGGGGTACATCGTGGCGGTTCGACCCCTGCGCGGCGGGGCGATCACCGACTTCGACGTCACCGAGCGCATGATCCGGCTGTTGCTCCAGCGGGTGGGCGTGAGTCGTTTCACCCGTCCCAAGGTGGTCATTTGCGTGCCCTCGGCCATCACGGAGGTCGAGCGTCGCGCGGTGACCGATGCCGCCCGTCGCGCCGGCGCGGCCGACGCGCAACTGATCGAACAACCGATGGCCGCGGCGATCGGTGCACAACTCCCCATCGACGAACCCGTCGGCAACATGGTCATCGACATCGGTGGTGGCACGAGCGAGACCGCGGTCATCAGCCTCGGTGGCATCGTCGCCCTCGAGGCGGTGCGCGTGGGCAGTTTCGACATCGACGCCGCCATCCAGAACTACGTGCGTCGAGAGCACGGCATCGCCATCGGAGAACGCACGGCCGAGGAGATCAAGAAGGCGATCGGCTCGGCGGCTCCGACACCGGACGAGGTGGAGGCCGAGGTGAGTGGGCGCGATCTGATGATGGGCTTGCCCAAGACCGTGGTGCTCACGCCCGAGGAAATCCGGTACGCCATCGACGACGTGGTGTCCCAGATCGTGCAGTCGGTGGTTCGTTGTCTCGCCAAGGCCCCGGCCGAGTTGGCGCAGGACTTCCTGGTGCGCGGCATGTACCTCGTGGGCGGTGGGGGACTGTTGCGCGGATTGGCCGATCGCATTCAGCGCGAGACCCAGGTGCCGGTGTTGATGTCGAACATGCCCTTGGAAGCCGTGGTGCTCGGAGCCGGACACTGCATCGAGAACTACGACGCGCTCAAGCGCATGTTCATGGGTCAGCGTCGCTGAACAGCGGGTAGGGAATCAGGCCGGGACGATCGGCACGACGAGCCCGGTGAGCGACAGAACCCACAACTCACCGTCGGCGTCGGCGACGACCGCGACCGGTTGGGGAACCGTTCCCAGAACCTCGACGGCGTCGCCCGGCTGGTCGAGCACGTCGACGGCGACCACCTCGCCGGAGCAGTAGTCGGCGTAGACGTACCAGTTTCCCGAATGGGCGATCGACGATCCCCGATAGGCGGCACCCCCGCTGATGGAACACCGTCCGTCGACGTGTTCGTACTCGTGACGGGGAGCGACGTACCGGAACGCGGAGTTCGCTTCGGCCTGGTCGGCGTTGAAGTCGTGGGATCCCTCCAGCGCGCTCCAGCCGAAACTGCTCCCGTCGAGGGTGGCGAGGGAAACCACGTTCACCTCTTCCCAGCGGTCCTGGCCGACATCGGCGATGTAGAGCATGCCGGTCACGGCGTCGAGGTGGGCTCGCCACGGATTGCGCAGTCCGACCGCGGCGACCTCGGGGATCACCGGCACCGCGACGAGATCGTCGTCGACGTCACGTAGTCGCAACACCTTGCCGAGCGGCGAACCGGTGTCGAGTGCGTGGCGTTCCGGATCGCCACCGGCGCCACCGTCGCCGGTGAACACCAGCAGGGACGCCGTGTCCGGGTCGTAGACGAGGTCGCCCCCGTTGTGGTTGGCGTACGGCTGGGCGACGGTGAGCAACGTCGTTCGCGTGGTCTCGTCGAAAGTGCCGTCGGCACGCACGACGAAACGGTCGACGACGGTGTTGCCGTCGAGGTCGGTGTAGTTCACGAAGGCGTGGCGGTCTCCGAAAGCGAGCCCGAGGAGTCCACGTTCGCCACCGGCAACGGTGAGATCACTCATGTCGAGGGCCCTCTCGTCGGCGACCCCGTCGACGAAGATCGAGACGAGGCCACCTCTTTCGACGATGTACGTACGATCGTCGTGCACGGCGAGGTCGACCGGCTCGCTCGCCCCTTCGACGGGTTCACCGAGGGTGGCGGCGAATTCCACCCGGTCCACGGGTGTCGACCCGGGGACGTCGGTGGTCGCCACCGTGGGGGACGACGACACCGAAGACGGGGTCGAATTCGACGACGAACCGCAGCCGACCAGCAGGAGGCCGATCGCGAACGACCAGACGACGCGCCTCATGAACGTTCGCGGCGGATGAGTCCCTCTTGCACGACCGTGATCGCCAAATGTCCGTCGTGGGTGAAGATCGAACCCGTCGCGAGGCCGCGGGCACTCGAGGTGCTCGGGGTCATCTGGTCGTACAGCAACCATTCGTCGGCGCGGAAGGGTCGGTGGAACCACATCGCGTGGTCGAGGCTGGCCATCTGCAGTCCGCTGTCGGACCAGTTGAGCCCGTGCGGCAACACCGTGGTGTCGAGCAACGTCATGTCGCTCGCGTAGGTGACGATGCAGGCGTGCAGCGTCGGATCGTCGGGCAGTCGGCCGTCGGCGCGCAGCCAGACCGACTGGTGCATCGTCGGCACCCGCGAGCGCGACATGGGGTCGCCCTGCACGTAGCGGATGTCGATGGGCCGAGGTCGTTCGTACCACTCGCCGAGCAGGTGCTTGTGCGGGGCCATGCGCGTCTTGAAGTCCGGCAGGGTGTCGGCGGCGGGCACCTCGGGCATGTCGACCTGATGCGACAATCCTTCTTCGGGGGCGTGGAAGCTGGCCTGCAGGTTGAAGATGGCCTGGCCGTGTTGGATGGCGACGACGCGCCGGGTGGTGAAGCTCTTGCCGTCGCGGATGCGGTCGACGTCGTAGAGGATCGGGGCGGTCGGATCACCGGGGCGCAAGAAGTAGGCGTGCAACGAGTGAACGCGTCGGTCGCGGTCGTCGACGGTGCGCGAGGCCGCGACCAAGGCCTGTCCGGCGACCTGTCCGCCGAACACGCGCTGGCGGTTCTCCTGCGGGGAGCGACCGCGGAAGATGTTGACCTCGATGGGCTCGAGGTCGAGCAGGGAGATGAGGTCGGCCAGGGCGTCGAAGTCGGGGGCACCGGGGGCAGCCATGACGCCATCTTGGCACGAACTCGGCTGGTCGGCGCCTCCTTCGCTCGGGATAGGGTGCGCTCCGTGGCACTCCTTCCCTTGAACCCCGACGAACTCCTCTCCACGACGCGCGCCGTGCGCAAGCGGCTCGACTTCGACAAGCCCGTTCCCGACGAACTGATCCGCGAGTGCGTGTCGCTCGCGATGCAGTCGCCCTCGGGTTCGAACAGCATGACCATGCAGTTCGTGGTGGTCAAGGACGCGGCCAAGCGCAAGGGGATCGGCGAGGTCTATCGCGTGTGCTTCTCGATCTAACAGCATATTGAAGGCGTCTACATCCGCACGATCGACAAGGGCGACGAGCGCATGAACCAGCAGCAGCAGCGCTCGGCCGACTCGGCCGATTACCTGGCCGACCACATGGGTGACGCTCCGGTGCTCGTGATCCCCTGCAGCGTCGGCGGCCGTACCGACGCCACCGGTGGTCTCGGCATGATGGTGTCGTCGGTGATGGCGAACATCCTTCCGGCCATGTGGAGCTTCATGCTGGGAGCGCGGGCCCGCGGTCTCGGCACCGCTTGGACGACCGTGCACCTGATGCAAGAGCAGCGCGTGGCCGACATCCTCGGCATCCCCTTCGACACCGTGCAGCAGGTCTGCTTGTCGCCGGTGGCCTTCACGAAGGGCACCGACTTCAAGGCCGCCGAGCGTCCGGCGGCCGACACCATCATCCACTGGGATCAGTGGTGATCGCGGGGCGGCTGCGCGAGGCCGCCCTGGCCGCCATCGGATTCATGCCGCCCGACGAGGGCGACGCATTGCACGAGGCGGCGTTGCGCGCGGGCCGCGCATTGCCCGCTCGACCGTTCCTCGAGGTGGGTTCGTATTGCGGGCGCTCGACCATCTGGCTCGGTGACGCGGCGCGCGAGTGTGGCACGGTGTTGTTCGCCGTCGATCACCACCGCGGTTCCGAGGAGAACCAGGCCGGATGGGAGTGGCACGACCCGGCGTTGGTCGATGCACACACCGGAAAGATGGACACCCTGCCGTTCTTCCGACGCACCCTGCACGACGCCGGACTCGAGGACGTCGTGATCGCGGTCGTGGGGCAGTCGCCGACGGTGGCGCGGGCCTGGACCACGCCCTTGGCGTTTCTGTTCATCGACGGCGGGCACGGCGTCGAGCCCGCGCGGTTGGATCACGACCTGTGGACCCCACACGTCGCGCCGGGCGGAACGTTGGCGATCCACGACGTCTTTCCGGACCCGGCCGACGGTGGCCGACCGCCGTACGAGCAGATCTACCGACCGGCGATCGACTCGGGTCGCTTCGTCGAGGAATCGGCGACCGGAAGTTTGCGCGTGCTACGTCGCGTCGCCTGAGTCGAGTTCGCGGGTCAACGCGGGCGTTGTGACGCGCGCAGGCCGGCCCAGGCGAGGTCGCTCACCTGACGGGCGATCACCTCGGGGTCGAAGTCGCCCCCGAGTCGAATCAGTCGCCGCGACACGCCTTCGGCCAGCCCCACGATGGCGTGGGCGAGCGTGCGCCGGTGTTCGGAGTCGATGTCGGCGGTGATCAAGGGCTCGATGACGTCGGCGATCATCGACGTGAACCGTCCGGCCGCTTCGCTGAACTCCGGATCCCGACGCGACCCGCCACCGAAGAGCAACTGGAAGGAATCGTTGTCGTCGTGCACCCAACGGAAGTACGCGACGAAACCGAGTTCGGTGCGCCGGCGTCCGTTGGTGGCGGCGATCTGGGGGTCGGTGACCGCCTCGAGCAGGCGTGCCCCGGCTTCTTCGATGAGGGCGAGATACAACTCGCGCTTCGACGTGAAGTGCTGATAGAGCACCGGCTTGGTGATTCCGGCGGCCTCGGCGACGTCGTTCATCGACGTCTGGTGGTATCCCTCACGAGCGAACACGTCCATCGCGACCGAGAGCAACTGCTCCCGCCGTTCGGCGGCCGGCAAACGCATCGACATCACCCCCACCGTAGCCACCGAACGACCTCGGGACCACGGGCCTCAGAGGCCGCGGGCGATGTCGTCCTTCTCGGCGGCCTTGACGGCGTAACCGAGCACGATGGCCGGAGCCAGGAGAATCGAGCCCAGCACCATCGACACGGTGATGGCGGTGACGATGGGACCCTTGAATCCGAACGCGAACGCCATCACGAAGAGCGCGATCGCCATCGCGAAGAACAGGTAACCGACCCGATTCGCGATGAGAGTCCATTTGGCGATGCGGGCCCGCCGCTCGCGCACGAGATCCTGCTCCGGCACGCCTGCACAATGGATCACGGACCACGTCGTGCGCCAATCCGACGGGATACGGTTCGCTCGTGACTCTGCTCGTCGACTGGTCCGGTTCGGTGTGTTCGATGCGCATCGACCGCCCCCAGAAGCGCAACGCGGTCGACCTGGCCACCTTGCGATCGCTTCGCGAGGCCCAGACCGAAGCCGACGCGCGGGGCGCCCGGGTGGTCGTGTTGTCCGGTAGTCCGCCGGCGTTCTGCAGCGGAGCCGACCTCACGGGCGTCGAGTTGGGCGAGTTCACCGAAACGCTCCTCGACGTCTTGCGTGGGTTCGGTCGACTCCGATGCCTCACCATCGCCGCGGTCGACGGGGCGGCGCTGGGGGCCGGTTCCCAGTTGGCCGCCGCCTGCGACCTTCGCCTGGCGACTCCCGAATCCCGGTTCGGTGTGCCGGCGGCCAAGTTAGGTCTGGCGGTCGACACCTGGACCGTGGCGCGCTTGTCGGTCGAGGCCGGATGGAGCGCGTCGCGGCGCTTGCTTTTGACCGGAGAATCGATGACCGCCGCCGAGTTGACGAGCGGGTTCGTGCACCGCCGCGGAGGGGTCGACGACGCGATGGAGGGGGCCGTCGAATTGTCCGGTCTCGCACCGCTCACCGTTGCCGCTCACAAACTGGCGCTCGAGAACCTCTTCACGGCCATGTTGGACGGCGCCGCCCCGACGATCGCCGACGTGGAGGCCGCCCGACTGCGAGCGTGGGCCAGTCGGGACGCGGCCGAGGGCCGCGCGGCGTTCCTGGAAAAGCGCGCACCGGAGTTTCGCGGCGAGTGATCAGCGGTCGCGCGATCGCACGGACAGGAACACCCGCGCGAAGATGATCGCCATGCCACCGAGCATGATGCCGAACAGCAGCAACTGTTGCCATCCGCCGCGATCGCCCGGGCTGGTCGGCTCGCGACCGCAGCCGGGGAGTGGATTCGAACTGATGCACGTGGTGACGTCGCGCTCGAGATCCATGAAGTCGTTCACCGTGTCCGGTGTGATCGTGGACTCCGGAACGGTCGGATCCGGCGGAGTCGTCGCGAACACGGCCGACGGGGGCGTGGCCCACACGAACAGCGAGACGAGCGCGCAGACCATCGTGGACACGAGCGGTTTCGTGCGGTTCGACATGGTGCCATCGTCGCACCCGGCCGAGCCCGTCACCCAGTCGGCACCCCCGACTACGATGTGACGGTGACCTCGCGTAGCACCGTTCTCGTCGTCGATTTCGGTGCCCAATACGCCCAACTCATCGCCCGTCGGGTGCGCGAGCATCGCGTGTATTCCGAGATCGTCCCGCACACGATCACGGCCGCCGACGTGGCCGAGCGGGACCCGGCAGCGATCATCTTGTCGGGTGGTCCGAAGAGTGTCCACGTCGACGGAGCGCCACGCCTCGACCCCGCGGTGTACGACCTCGGGATTCCGATCCTCGGAATCTGCTACGGCGCGCAGTTGATCGCCCACCAGTTGGGAGGCGAGGTGGGCCGCGGTTCGCGCGGTGAATACGGTCGGACTCTCATGTCGCGTGTCGCCGGGACCGACTCGACATTGCTGGTGGGCGAGGTACCGGACGAACAAGACGTGTGGATGAGTCATTTCGACGCCATATCGCGGGTACCCGACGGTTTCGTGGCCACCGCCCGCACTCCCGATGCCCCGGTGGCCGTGCTCGAGAGCACCGCCCGTCGTGTGTGGGGCGTGCAGTACCACCCCGAGGTCGTGCACTCGCCGTTCGGTGCCCACGTGTTGCGTCGATTCCTGCACGATCTCGCCGGGTGCGAGGCCACCTGGACCATGGGCTCGATCATCGACGAACAAGTGGACGTCGTTCGTCGGCAGGTGGGAACCAGACGGGTCATCTGTGGTCTGTCCGGTGGTGTGGATTCGGCGGTCGCGGCGGCCCTCGTGCACAAGGCCATCGGGTCGCAACTCACCTGCGTCTACGTCGACACCGGTTTGATGCGCAAGAACGAGAGCGACCAGGTGGTCGAGACCTTCAAGCGCAACCTGGGCATCGAATTGATCCACGTCGACGCCGGGACGCAGTTCTTCGAGCGCTTGAAGGGTGTGACCGAACCCGAGACCAAGCGCAAGATCATCGGCGAGTTGTTCGTGCGGGTGTTCGAACAGCACACCGGCGGTGTAACCGACGCCGAATTCCTGGTGCAGGGCACCTTGTACCCCGACGTGATCGAGAGCGGCGGCAGCGACGGCACGGCGGCGGTCATCAAGAGCCATCACAACGTGGGCGGACTTCCCGACGACATGACCCTGCAACTGGTCGAGCC
>JBJTFY010000111.1:0-8520 GCA_046093625.1 Actinomycetota bacterium | reverse complement strand
GAACTCGGGTTCGACGAGGTGATCTTCCCTGATTTCACCCTCGGGGCGTCACCCGCGGCGCGACTCGATACGTACGGCCGCATCGCCGAAGCGATGTCGTCGGCCTTCGGCTGAGTTTTCTCAGCCTTCGGGATGGAACCGCGCGTGCACCGCGCGGGCCACCGCCTCGGGCAACCACGAAATGGCCAGGAGTTCCTCCAATGTCGCCCGCTTCACGGCCGTCACTCCCCCGAGCGTTCGCAGCAACTTCTTGCGACGTGCTTCGCCCAGTCCCTCGATGCCGTCGAGGGCACTGCCGACCATGCGTTTGGCCCGCACCTCGCGGTGGAAGGTGTTGGCGAAGCGGGGGGCCTCGTCGCGGATCCGCTGCAACATGAAGAGCGCCTCGCTGCCGCGGGGCACGTCGACGGGTTCCGACCGACCGGGCACGTACACCTCCTCGAAACGCTTGGCCAACGAGGCCACGGGGATCTCGCTCTCCAGACCCAGTTCCCGCACCACCCGCTCGGCCACCGCCAACTGCCCCTTTCCCCCGTCGACGAGCAACAACTGAGGCGGGTAGGCGAACTTGCGGGCCTTGGCCGGTAGGTCCTCGCCCTCGAGAGTGCGGTCGCGTTCGTCGACGTAGGCGGTGAGGCGACGACGCAGGACCTCCTCCATCGCCGCGAAGTCGTCGTTGCCGGGCACCTCCTTGATGCGAAACCGCCGGTACTCGCGCTTGGCGGGCAGGCCGTCCTCGAGCACGACCATCGATCCGACGTAGTCGGTTCCCTGAAGGTGGGCCATGTCGTAGCACTCGATGCGCAAGGGGGCCTCGGGCAGACCCAGGAGATCCTGCAGTTCGCTCAAGGCGCGACTGCGGCTGTTGTGGTCGCTCGAACGCCGCAACCGGTGACGGTGGAAGTCCTCCTTGGCGTTACGGGCGACCATCTCGAGCAGTTCACGTTTGTCACCGCGCGCCGGAACGCGAACCTCGACCCGGGTGCCCCGCTGGCCGCCGAGCCACTCCTCGAGCACCGCGGCGGCCACCGGCTCGTGGGGCAACACCACCATCTTCGGGATCCCGAGCGGGGGCTCCTCCCCGTACAGGCTCTCGACGACCCGGGTGACGAGTTCGGCGTCCGAGAGGTTCTCCACTTTGTCGAGAATGAACCCCTTGCGACCGACGACGCGCCCTTTGCGGACGAAGAAGACCTGCACCGCAGCCTCCAGTTCGTCGTCCGCGATCCCGACGACGTCCATGTCCTCGGAGCGCTCGCCCACGATCTGCTGACGCTCGACGGCCTTGGCCACCGCCGCCAGACGGTCGCGCAACCGAGCCGCCTTCTCGTATTCGAGGGCCCCGGCCGCCTCGGACATCTCCTTCTCCATGCGCGACACCACGTCGTCGGTCTCGCCGTCGAGGAACGCGCACAACTCGTCGACCATGGAGCGGTAGCGGGCGTCGTCGACCTCGCCCACGCAGGGTCCGCTGCACTTCTCGATGTGGAAGAGCAGGCACGGTCGACCGAGGCGTTGATGCTGGTTGAACTTCCCCGCACTGCAGGTGCGCACGGGAAAGGTGCGCAACAGGAGGTCGAGAGTCTCCCGAATCGCGTAGGCGTGCGGATACGGCCCGAAATAGCGCACGCCCTTCTTCTTCGCACCCCGCACCACCACCGCCCTCGGCCATTCCTCGTCGAGCGTGAGGGCGAGGAACGGGTAGCTCTTGTCGTCACGAAGACGAACGTTGACCCGCGGGTTGTGCGCCTTGATGAGCGAGTACTCGAGGATCAACGCCTCCACCTCGTTGCGTACCGTCACCCACTCCACGCTGGTGGCCGTCTGGACCATCTGCGCCGTGCGCGGGTGCAGGTGAACCGGATCCTGGAAATAGCTCGACACCCGCGACCGCAGATTGGTGGCCTTCCCGACGTAGATCACGCGACCCAGATCGTCCTTGAACTGGTACGAACCCGGGCTCTCCGGGATGGATCCGGGCTCGGGTCTCGACACCATGTCAGCCCCCGGTCAACAACGGTGCGAGGAAGCGTCCGGTGTGGCTCTGCGCACACGTCGCGACCACCTCGGGCGCGCCCTCGGCGATCACGAGACCACCCCCGCTGCCGCCCTCGGGTCCGAGGTCGATCAACCAGTCCGCCGTCTTGATCACGTCGAGATTGTGCTCGATCACCAGAACCGTGTTCCCCTGATCGACGAGTCGCGACAACACCGTCAGCAACCGCCGCACGTCCTCGAAGTGCAAACCGGTGGTGGGCTCGTCGAGCAGGTAGATCGTGTGGCCGGTGCTGCGCTTGGCCAACTCCGAGGCCAGCTTCACCCGCTGGGCCTCGCCGCCCGACAGCGTCGGAGCCGACTGTCCGAGACGGACGTATCCGAGTCCGACGTCGACCAACGTCTGCATGGGGCGGGCGATGGCCGGTTGGTTCGCGAAGAAGTCGACCGCCTCGGAGATCGGCATGTCGAGGACCTCGGAGATGTTCTTGCCCTTGAACTGGATCTCGAGGGTGTCACGGTTGTACCGGGCCCCTTTGCACACTTCACAGGGAACGTAGACGTCGGGCAGGAAGTGCATCTCGATCTTGATGGTGCCGTCACCCGAACAGGCCTCGCAGCGACCCCCCTGCACGTTGAACGAGAATCGCCCCGGCATGTACCCGCGCACCTTGGCCTCGGCGGTGGTCGCGAACAACTTGCGAATGCCGTCGAACACCCCGGTGTAGGTGGCCGGATTCGAGCGCGGTGTGCGACCGATCGGCGACTGGTCCATGTCGATCACCTTGTCGAGGAGTCCCACGCCGTTGATGCGCTTGTGCCGACCGGCCGGATCCTTCGACTTGTAAATCTGCTGCATGAGCACCGGCAGGAGGATGTCGCGCACGAGAGTGCTCTTTCCGCTGCCCGACACCCCGGTCACGGCCACGAAACAGCCGAGGGGAATCTTCACGTCGATGTCGCGCAGGTTGTGCTCGCGCGCACCGACGATCTCGAGCCACTCCTTGCCCGGTACGCGACGCTTGCTCGGAACGGGGATCGTCTTCTTCCCCGAGAGGTACTGCCCGGTGATCGAATCCTTCACCTTGGCGATGCCCTTCACCGGACCGCTGTAGACGACCTGTCCTCCGTGTTCCCCCGCCCCCGGTCCGATGTCGACGATCCAGTCGCTCTCCTTGATCGTCTCTTCGTCGTGCTCGACGACCAACACCGTGTTGCCGAGATCGCGCAACCGCACCAGGGTGTCGATGAGTCGGCGGTTGTCGCGCTGGTGCAGACCGATCGACGGCTCGTCGAGCACGTACAACGTGCCCACGAGTCCGGATCCGATCTGACTCGCCAACCGGATGCGCTGAGCCTCGCCACCGGCGAGCGTGCCGGCCGAGCGCGCCAAGGTCAGGTAGTCGAGTCCGACGTCGAGCAGGAAGCCGAGCCGGGCGTTGATCTCCTTGACCACTCGTTCGGCGATGATGCGGTCACGATCCGACAACGTCAGCCCGGCCAGAAAACGAGCCGAGTCGCCGATCGACATCTCGCAGACCTCCGAGATGTTGCGATCGTTCACCGTCACCGCCAGCGTGCTCGGCTTCAGACGCATGCCCTTGCACGCGCCGCACGGCACGAGCCGCATGTACCCCTCGTACTGCTCACGACTCCAGTCGCTCTCGGCCGACTCATGACGACGTTTGATCCAGGGGATGACCCCTTCGAAGGTGGTGTTGAACTGCCGGGCCCGTCCGTAGCGATTCTTGAACTTGACGGTGATGTTGCCGGGCAAGCCGTTCAACACGAGCTTTTGGGCCTTGGCCGGAAGCTTGCCCCACGGCTTGTTCATGTCGATGCCGTGGTCGTTGGCCACGGACTCGAGGATCCGTTGGAAGAACCCGGTCGTGGCACTGCGCCAGGGTGCGATGGCCCCTTGGCTGAGGGCCAGGTCGGGATCCGGGATCACCAACTCCGGGTCGACCTCGAACGTCGTTCCGAGGCCGTCGCAGGTCTCGCACGCACCGAACGGTGAGTTGAACGAGAAGTTTCGCGGTGCGGGTTCGTCGAAGGACAACCCGCACGACGGACAGGCCAGATGCTGACTGAAGGTCAGCGCCTCGTCGTCACCCTTGTCGGCGACGATCTCGACGGTCGCCACCCCGTCGGCCAGACGCAAGGCGGTCTCGAGGCTGTCGGTGAGTCGCCGCTCGATGCCGTCCTTGCGCACGAGCCGGTCGACGACCACGTCGATGGTGTGCTGTTCGTAACGGGCCAGTTTGGCGTCGCGCTTCAGGAACTCGACGATGTCGACCACCTCGCCGTCGACCCGGGCGCGCACGAAACCCTGCCCGGCCAGGTCGTTCAGCAGGGTCTCGTATTCGCCCTTGCGCGACCGGACCACCGGGGCCAGAACCTGGAACCGCGTGCCCTCGGGCAGCGTCAACACGCGGTCGACGATCTGCTGAGGCGTCTGGCGGGCCAGTCGGGTGCCGTCGTTCGGACAGTGCTGCACCCCGATGCGGGAGTAGAGCAGACGCAGGTAGTCGTACACCTCCGTGATCGTTCCGACCGTCGAACGCGGATTGCGGCTCCCCGACTTCTGGTCGATGGAGATGGCCGGCGAGAGTCCTTCGATGACGTCGACGTCGGGCTTGTCCATCTGACCCAGGAACTGACGGGCGTAGGCGCTCAGTGATTCCACGTAGCGCCGTTGACCCTCGGCGTAGATCGTGTCGAAGGCCAACGACGACTTGCCGCTTCCCGACAATCCGGTGAAGACGATCATCTTGTCGCGCGGCAGATCGACGCTGATGTTCTTGAGGTTGTGCTCGCGGGCACCTCGGACGATCAGGCGGTCGGACATGTTCGGAGATTAGTGAGGTGCGCCTCGGTCGCCCTCAACCGGCATCACGCATTTCGCGCCGCAACTCGTTGATTTCGTCACGCAGACGCGCGGCGTACTCGAACTTCAATTCGGCCGCGGCTTCGTGCATCTCCTCCTCGAGCGTCTGCACGAGTCGGGCCAGTTCCTGCTGCGGGAGGGTGCGCAACTCGCGTTGCACCTTGTCGCGCTCCTTCTGGCGACGACGGTCCTTACCGGGAACGGGCGCCGACTGGTCGCCGTCGGGTCGCAGCATCGACAGGATGTCGCCGACCGCCTTGCGGATCGTCTGCGGGTTGATGCCGTGCTCCTTGTTGTACGCGAGCTGCAACCCGCGGCGCCGGTTGGTCTCGCTGATCGCCCGTTGCATCGACGGCGTCACCTGATCGGCGTACATCACCACCTGCCCGTCGACGTTGCGCGCCGCGCGACCGATCATCTGGATCAGCGAGGTCTCGCTGCGCAGGAAACCCTCCTTGTCGGCGTCGAGGATCGCCACCAGGCTGACCTCGGGCAGGTCGAGACCCTCGCGCAGGAGGTTGATCCCCACCAGAACGTCGAACTCGCCGAGCCGCAGCGAGCGGATGATCTCGATGCGCTGGATGGTGTCGATGTTGCTGTGCAGGTAGCGCACGCGCATCCCCTGTTCCAGCAGGTACTCGGTGAGATCCTCGGCCATCTTCTTGGTCAGGGTGGTCACCAGCACCCGGTCGCCCATCGTCACCCGCGTCGTCACCTGCTCCATGAGGTCGTCGATCTGACCCTTGGTCGGCCGGATGATCACCTCGGGGTCGACGAGCCCCGTGGGGCGCACGATCTGTTCGACGACCCGCTCGGACTGCGCGAGTTCGTACGGACTCGGCGTCGCCGACAGGAACACGCACTGATTGACGCGCTCGATGACCTCCTCGAAGCGCAAGGGTCGGTTGTCGCGCGCACTCGGGAGACGGAAACCGTGCTCGACGAGGATGTCCTTTCGACTGCGGTCACCCGCGAACTGGCCGTGCAGTTGCGGCACCGCGACGTGACTCTCGTCGATCACGAGGAGGTAGTCCTTCGGGAAGTAGTCGAGCAGGGTGAACGGCGGCTCGCCGGGCGAACGTCCGTCGATGTGCATCGAGTAGTTCTCGATGCCGTTGCAGTATCCGACCTCCTGCATCATCTCCAGATCGTGCTGGGTGCGCATCTGCAGGCGTTGCGCCTCGAGCAACTTGCCCTCCTGCTTGAACAGGGCGAGCCGCTCCTGCAGTTCGGCCTCGATGCCGACCATCGCGCGTCGCATGCGCTCCTCGCCGGTGACGTAGTGCGTGGCCGGGAACACCACGGTCGTGGAGAGTTCGCGCAGGGTCTCACCCGTGAGGGGATCGATCATCGTGAGCCGGTCGACGGTGTCGCCGAACATCTCGACCCGCAACACGGACTCCTCGTAGGCGGGGTGGATCTCGATCGTGTCACCGCGCACCCGGAAGTTGCCCCGGCCGAGACTCATGTCGTTACGGTCGTACTGCAGGTCGACCAGTCGACGCAGCACGCTGCGCATGTCGTAATCGACGCCGACGTGGAGTTCGAGCAGTTGTCCGCGGTATTCGTCGGGATCACCCATGCCGTAGATGCACGACACCGAGGCGACGACGATCGTGTCGCGACGGGTCAACAACGCGGCGGTGGCTGAGTGCCGTAGCCGGTCGATGTCGTCGTTGATCGACGAGTCCTTCTCGATGTAGGTGTCGCTCGACGCGATGTACGCCTCGGGCTGGTAGTAGTCGTAGTAACTGACGAAGTATTCGACCCGATTGTCGGGGAAGAACTCCTTCATCTCCTGGGCGAGCTGCGCTGCGAGGCTCTTGTTCGGAGCCAGGATCAAGGTCGGTCGCTGCGTGCGTTCGATGGTCCAGGCGATGGTCGCACTCTTGCCCGAACCGGTGATGCCGAGCAGGGTCTGGAAGCGCAAACCGCCCTCCACGCCCTCGGACAGTTCGGCGATCGCCTTGGGTTGGTCGCCCGCGGGCCGGTAGTCGGCCACCACGCGGAACGGGATGTCGCCACGGGTTCCGACGTCGAGGGTCACCCTGCGATCCTACTTCGACGCGGTGAGTCGGGCGAACACCTGTTCTCGACTCACGCCTTCGGTGCCGGCGTCACGGGCTCGTAGTCGGCGGGCAGTTGGGGCAACGAACACAACCACGTCCAGAGACGGTCGATCTGGGGCGCCAAGTCGGTCGGCGTTCCACTGTTGTCGACGACGAAGTCGGCGTGCTTCAACCGCTCCTCGCGGGTCGCCTGCCGGGCGATGCGGGCGCGGGCATCGGCCTCGTCGAAGCCGCGGTGAGCCACCAGTCGGGCCACCTGCGTCTCGACCGGAACGTCGACCACGATGCGCCCTTGGAGACCCTCGCGCGGATTCTCGGTCAACAACGGGATGTCGAGCACCACCACGTTCGCGGTCTCGCGCTGTTCGAGCATCCGCCGATTCATCTCGCGACCCACCGCCGGATGGACGATCGCGTTCAGGGCCTTCAACGCCTCGGGGTCGGCGAAGACGATGTTCGCCAGCGCCTGTCGCACGAGCGAACCGTCGGCGGCCACCACCTCGGAACCGAAACGTTCGGCCAACTCGGCCACCACCGGCGAACCCGGCAGTTGCACCTCGCGGGTGATCGCGTCGGCGTCGATGATCACCGCGCCCTTCGCCGCGAGCAACTCCGACACGGTCGACTTGCCCGAACCGATGCCGCCGGTGAGACCCACGAGAATCATGCCGACACGCTAGGCGAGGGATCGTTGGGTACCCTGCCCCCGTGACCGAGCGCCGCCGTCGCCGATCCCCGAATCACCCGTCGCTGCGTCCGATTCCGAGCCAGGACGAGACCGGGGAGATGTCGTGGCCCCTCGTCGAGCGCCGTCGGGGGCCCCGCGACACCGATGGCCCCGATCGACGCGATCCCACGGCACCCGTGACACCCCAACGGCTCGACGACCTCGCCCGCGCCAACGATCTTTTGCTCTCGTTGCAACGTCTCGCCGTCACCATCTCGTCGAGTCTCGACGAAGAGGAGGTGATTCGGCGCGGAGTCGACCGCGCGCGCCAGTTGGTGGCCGCGGACGCCGTGCTGGTCCTGCTCGTCGACGAGTCCGGCGGATGGCGCACCGCGAGCGGTCCGAGCGACCGGGTCGCAGCGACCATCGACGCCCGCGTTCTCGCCTGCCTGGAGTCCAAGCGGGCCGTCTCGCTCGACGGAGGGCAGATCTGGGCGGCCGCCGATCACGGCGTGTATCGCGCGCTCACCTCGCGCGGTGAGACCGTGGGCATCCTGGCCGCCGAATGGCTACCCGGGAACCGACCGGACGCGGCCCAGACCGAGGCGCTCGTCGGTGTCGCGGACGCTCTCGCCATCGCCCTCGACAACGCGCGCATCTTCGCCCGACTGGCCGACCGCGCCGCCGCCGACGAACGGGCCCGCATGGCGCGCGAGCTCCACGATCGCGTGGCCGGTTCTCTCGCGGGGTTGGGCTACGAGGTCGACGGCCTCGCTCGTGGGCTCGACGCCGATGCGGCCGACCGCGTGAACCGCTTGCGCGCGAGGCTGAACGTGACGATCGACGAACTGCGCGGGATTCTCGACGATCTGCGCACCGGACGCGACGGGTCGGGTTTGACC
>JBJTFY010000110.1:0-6088 GCA_046093625.1 Actinomycetota bacterium | reverse complement strand
CGCGAACTCGAGGGTCGGTGGGCGGTGTGGCACGAGGACGCGATCACGGCGCCGCCCGGTTCCGAGGTGCTCGCGCGCCTACCTCACGCCGACGCCGTGTTCCGCGCGGGCCGAGCCTGGGGTCTGCAACCGCACGTCGAGTTCGACGCGACGATCGTCGAGAACCTCGGCACCATCGTCGGGTTGCCCGACGCCGACTGGCGGCCCCTGCACGAGGACCTGCGAGCCGCCGAACACGAGCTTGCGCGTCGCACTCACTGTCTGCTCGACCGCATCGCGGACGACATCCTCTGAGCGACGTCAGGACACCCGAGCGGCCAACCACTCGTCGACGTCGCGGTTGGCGCGTCGCGACACCGCGGTGAACTCGCCGAACGTGTCGAACCCGTGCGGGGCACCGGCGTACACGATCAGATCGGTCGGAACCCCGGCCAACCGCAGTCTCTTGGCGTAGTCGATGTCCTCGTCGGAGAATCCGTCGAGGGCCCCGACCGTGACGAGGGTCGGGGGGAGTCCCGCGAGATCGGTGGCTCGTGCCGCCGCGGCGTAGGCGGGCACGTCGGTCGTGCCCTTGGCGGCACCGAGATACGAGGTCCAGCCGAAGGTGTTGGCCGCTGGTGACCAGATGGGATCGGACCACGAACTCGACGGCGTCGTCTGACGATCGTCGATCATCGGGTAGATCAACAACTGGAACGCCACGGCGAACTCGGCGCGATCACGGGCCAGAAGGGCCAGGCCCGCGGCGAGTCCGGCCCCGGCGCTGGCACCACCGATGCCGATGCGTTGCGGATCGACGCCGAGCGAAGCCGCGTTGTGGTGGATCCAGGCGAGCGCGGCGTAACAGTCCTCGAGGGGTGTCGGGTACGGGTGCTCGGGTGCCAGGCGGTACTCGACGGACACTCCGACGATGCCGAGTTCACGACACCACTTGTCGAAGCGCGCGTCGTCCATGCGGTTGTCACCGAGCACCAGACCACCTCCGTGCATCCAGACGACGCCGGGAGCATCCGCGCGTCGAACGACGGGACGGTGCACGCGAACCGAAGCGGTGCCACGACCTTCGAGTGACACGTCCTCGCGCGTCACTTCGTCGGACAACGGCGGGGGAGGAGTCGCGGAGAACATCTCGCGAATCGTCACCACCGACTCGGGGGTGAGCGAACCCAACACCTCTCCGATGTTCACCGGCGAGGCCGCGAGCATCGCGGCGATCTCCGGATCGAGAAGGGAAGTCACATCGACGTGATCGGCCATGCCCCAGTATCCCACGCCGGTGGGGGTCGCCGGCTCAGGCGTCGACGACCCGGAAATCGGTGACTTGGGTGTCGTCGACACCGAGATCGGTGAAGTTGTCGTAGGCCCGGGCGGCCATGAATTCGCGCCAGGCGAAGGCGCGGTAACGGGCACCCTCGGCACACAGTTCGGGCATCGGCTCGATGACGGAGTCGCGGTGAGGGTTCTGGAAGTACGGGATGCTGAACCGGCGATTGCGCGTCATGGGTACGACTCGGTGCACCGCCGCGCGGTACCGGTCGTTGGTCCAGGCCTGCATGCAGTCGCCGAGGTTGACGACGATGGTCCCGGCGGCCGGCGGCACGTCGATCCAACCGTGGTCGAGCGACTCGGTCTGGAGTCCGCCGGTGTCGTCTTGCAACAACAAGGTGAGCGTGCCGGGGTCGGTGTGATAGCCGAGCGCGGTCTCGCCGAGCGGGGGCAGTCCGGCACGTTCGCTCGCGGGTACCGGGTCGTCGACCGGATAGCAGTTGAGTCGGACCATGCTGCTTCGACGGCTGCCGGCGACCCGACCGCGCGATTCGTCGGCCAACCCGAGTGCCTGATGGATCAGGCCGATCGTTCGATCGGCGAGCACGCTGAGTTCGTCGAAGAGTTCGGTCATGGTCTCCCGGAATCCGGGCAGGTCGCGTGGCCAACGATTCCGTGCGTCCACCGCGCCGACGGTCGGATCCATGAAATCGAAGACTTCCTTCTTGTCGCGTCGCCGCTTCGTGCGTTCGCGAGCGAAGTAGCCCATCGGGTTGTCGAGGTCGCGCACGATCTCGTTCTTGATGGAGCGGTCGCAATCGAAGAATCGTGCGGTCTCATCCCACGTGCGGGCGATGAGGTCGTCGAGTCCGTGTCCGCCGAGCAGGAAGAAACCGTGGTCCCGACAGGCGGTGTCGAGGGCCTCCATCGAGGTCGCCGAGGGGTTCGAGATGTCGACGGTGGGCACGATCTGCATGGTCAATGGTGCCACACGGCGACCGCTCGCTCGTCGGTCAGGGCTCGCGGGGCAGTCCGAGGATCTTCTCACCGATGATCGAGCGTTGGATCTCGTCGGTGCCACCGGCGATGCTCTGGGCCGGGGTCGACTGCAGCACCTCGGCGACCACGGCGACTCCGGGATCGTCGTCGTCGCTCAGCACCATGCCCTGCGCCCCGGCGATCAAGGTGTGCAGTCGATGAGATCGACGCGCGACCTCGGACGCGGCGAGTTTGCCGAGCGAGCCCTCGGGACCGGGGGGACGTCCGAGGGCGCGAGCCGCTCTGGCTCGTTGGGCCGTCCACTCGTTGACCCGGACGAACGACACGAGGTCGCAGATTCGATCGCGGACGATCGGGTCGTCCGCCCGCCCGTTCCTGCGGGCCCGTTCGATGACGAGGTCGGCTCGTCCGGCGCGTTGCGGATACCAGACGTACGTCGCGAAGTGCTCGTTGGCCTCGTGCTCGGCCTCCTCGATCGCCGGTCCGCGTTCGGCCGAGGAGAAGCTCGGTCGGCGCATGGTGGCGAAGGATCGTTCGTGAGCCAGCGTCGCACGGGCCACGCGCCAGCCGTCGTTCACCGCACCGATGACGTGGTCGAGCGGCACGCGCGCGTCATCGAGGAACACTTCGTTGAACGACGCGTGTCGGTTCATCTGTCGGATCGGTCGGACCTCGACCCCCGGTTGGTGCATCGGTAGCACCAGATAGGTGATCCCGTCGTGTTTGGCGGCTCGCGGGTCGGTGCGCACGAGGAGCATTCCGTAGTCGGCGTGGTGGGCGCTGGTGTTCCAGACCTTCTGTCCGTTCACCACCCACTCGTCACCGTCACGGACGGCGGACGCCGACAAACTGGCCAGATCCGAACCGGCCCCCGGCTCGCTGAACAGTTGACACCACGACTTGTCGCCCGTGAGCGTCGCCCGCAGGAGCGTGCGCTTCAACGAGTCGTCGGCGTGTTCGATGATCGTCGGGGCGGCCAGTGAGATTCCCGAACCGACGGGCAGGCCGACCGCTCCTTGCCGTCTGATCTCCTCGGCGACCATGGAGTCGACCCACACCGGCAGGGCGCGACCGAACCACTCGCGGGGCCACGAGGGCACGGCCCATCCGGAATCGACGAGTCGCTCTCGCCACTGACGCAAGCGCAAAGCGGGGTCCCAGTTCTCGGCGAGCCAGTCGCGGAACTCGTCCCGGATCGAATCGCGGTCGAGGCTCACGACGATTCCGGTGGTTGCAGGCGGCAGGCGCGCACCCAAATGTCGGTCATGACCCTTTCCGCGTCGGCGTCGCCGTCGCGGTGCTCCTGCACGAGGAACCACTGGGCGAACCCGGAGAGCATCGCGACGAGGGCGGCCGCGGTGATCGCGGGATCGACGGTGGGGTCGGCCCACCCACGACGTTGCCACCGGCGAATCGATCCGGCGACCCGCGCCACGTGGTCCTGGCGCGACTTCGAGCGGGCCGCGCGCACATCCTCGTCGAGCACCGCGACTTCCTCGACCAACCGATAGAGGTCGGCGTTGGCACGCACCATCTCGAGGTACGCCCTATTCGAGGCGCGGAGGTTCTCGATCGGATCACCGCGTCGTTCGCCACCCACGACGTTCGTGCGCACGTCGCGGTCGATCCGCGCGGTCAGATGTCCGAAGAGATCCTTCTTGGATTCGAAGTAGGTGTAGAAGCTGCCCCGGGCGACTCCGGCGCGCTCGACGATGTGCTCGACGGTGGTGGCGGCGAAGCCCCGACGGTCGAACTCGGCGCGCGCCGCGTCGAGAATGATCGCCCGGGTGCGCGCGGCCTTGCCGACCGTGGCGCCGTTCGCGGTGCGTCGTTCGGCGGCGACTCCGCTCGGTCGCCAACCTCCGCGCGTGACCTTGGCCGGAGACATCAGTCCACCATCGTCACGCCGGCCCGACGCAGCAGCTCCGCTTGGATCTCGGTGGCCCGTAGATAACCGTCGAGGGTGCGTTGGCGCGGTTCGGGCACGAGGTGGGTGACCCCCACGTCGCGGTAGTGGTCGATCTCGGCCAGAATCAGATCGTGGTCGTCCTCGAGGGCGTCCCAACGGGTTCGCATCGAGATCGGGAAGGTTTCCTCGGGACGACCCTCGCGCAGGGTGCGCACCCGGCGAGCGGTCTGTTCGGGGGAGAGGAAGGCGCCGTGCCAGCCGTCGCCGACCGCGATCGCGCGTCGTAGAGCGACGTCGGCGTGGCCGCCGATCCAGAGCGGTACCGGCCGAGCTGGTTGTGGTTTGGTGCGCATCGAGACGAATCGCGCCCCGTGCACCGGATACTCCGCGTGAATGTGGTCGTCGGTCCAGACGCGACGCAACATCGAGATCGCTTCGTCGGTGCGGGCACCCCGCTCGTGGAACGGCACTCCCAACGCGTCGAATTCGGCCTCCAGCCAACCGGCGGCGAGACCGAGGATGAACCGGCCGCCGCTCATGTGATCGATGGAGGCGACCATCTTGGCCACCACCAACGGATTGCGCATGGGCAACACCAGAACGGTGGTCCCCAGTCCGACGCGCGACGTGCACGCGGCGACCCACGACAACGCGACGAGCGGTTCGAACACGTACGCCGAGGGGGGATACTCGGCCCCGGTGGGAACGGCGAGATGGTCGCTCACCCAGACGTCGGCGTAACCAAGTTCTTCGGCCAGCATCGCGGCCCGTCGCATCGCCTCACCCGAGGCCGCCGGGCCGGCTTGGGGAAGATGGATTCCGGCGGTCATGGCGGACGACATGACCCCACCGTAGCCATTTTCGACAACGATGTCGAAAATGGCTAGGGTGTCGGCGTGATTCGTCGTGACCTGTCGATCGACACCGGAGAAGGTCTCATGGGAACGTACGCGGTGCGTCCCGACAGTGCGGAGCGACTCCCGCTGATCGTCTTCCTGATGGACGCACCGGGCAAACGCCCACTCCTGCACGCGATGGCCGACCGCATCGCGGGGTGGGGCTTCCAGGTTCTGCTGCCGAATCTGTACTACCGGGTCACCCCGACGTTCGAGCTCGACTTCACGAGTCGGGAGTCGTTCGAGCGGATGCGCGAGTTGATGAGTGGTGTCGGCAACAGCATGGTCGGACGCGACGTGGGTGCTTTGTTCCGCCATGCCGACGAGCGACGCGAGGTCGATGCGACCAGGGTGGGAGTCGTCGGCTACTGCATGAGCGGGCCGTTCGCGGTGTGGAACGCCGCCGAGCACGCCGCGCGGGTGGCCGCCGCGGCGTCGTTCTACGGAGTCCGGTTGCACGTCGACAAGAAGGACTCGCCCCACCTGCGCCTCGGCGAGATCAGCGGCGAGTTGTACGTGGGGGCGGCCGAGCACGACGACTACGTACCGCTCGACATGATCGATCGTTTCGAGGCCGCCATGCAGGACGCCGATGTTCGGGGCCGGGTCGAGCGTTACTGGGGCCGGCATCACGGTTTCGCCTTCACCGACCGACCCCAGCACGATGCTCGTTCCGAACAGCGTCACTGGAACGTTCTGGCCGACCTTTTCGGACGCAACCTGCTCGGTTCGTCGATCGCACCATGACCGGACACGTGCGCATCGGGTCGACCCGCGATCACGTCACCGAAGTCGTCTTGTGTCGGCCGCCGAACAACTTCTTCTCGGCGGCGATGATCGACGAACTCGCCGACGCTTGGCAGTCACTGGACGAGTCGCGCGACACCCGGTCCATCGTGTTGAGCGCGGAGGGCAAGCACTTCTGTGCGGGGGCCGACTTCGCCCGCCCCTCGGCGACCGACGAGACGGCCGACCTCTATCGCGCCGCTGCGCGGTTGTTCCGCACCCGCAAGCCCGT
>JBJTFY010000109.1:0-6690 GCA_046093625.1 Actinomycetota bacterium | reverse complement strand
GGAACACCTGGATGCGCTCCTTGCCGCTTTCGACCACGCGCACGTGGACCTTCAACTCGTCGCCGGGTCCGAACTCGGGGATGTCGGTGCGGATGTTCTGCTGATCGACGATGTCGGTGGTCTTCATGGTTCGTCCTCGGGGAAAGGACCGGACGGCCCTGCGGGGCGCCGGTCACGGCTTGTCAAGGATACGGGCAGGCGGGGAACTCTTCCAACAAGGCCGTTTCGGCCGCCGAGAGCCCCCCGCGGGCCGCGATCAGGTCGGGCCGGGCCACCACGGTGCGGTGGAGGGCCTGCGCCCGCTTCCAGCGCTCGATCAGGGCGTGGTTCCCACCACGAAGCACCTCGGGGACGACCCAGCCCCGGAAGTCGGCCGGTCGGGTGAACTGCGGCTCTTCGAGCAGACCGGACGCACCGAAGCTCTCGTTGACCGGACTCGCGGCGTTCCCCATGGCACCGGGCAACAGCCGAGTGACCGCCTCGATCACCAGACAGGCCGCCACCTCGCCTCCGTTGAGCACCACGTCGCCCACGCTGATCTCGCCGTCGCAGAGATGCTGACGCACGCGGTGGTCGACCCCCTCGTAGCGCCCGCACAGCAAGCTGAAGCCGTCGCCGGCCGCGAGCTCCTCGGCGAAGCGTTGGTCGAAACGGCGACCTCCCGGACTCAGCAACAACAGCGGGCGAGGCGGCGCGGCAGCTTCGACCGAGGCGAAGATCGGCTCGGGTCGCATCACCATGCCCGCTCCTCCACCGAACGGCGCGTCGTCGACCGTGCGGTGCACGTCGCTCGTGTGTTCACGCGGATCGTGACAACGCAGGTCGAGCAACCCGGTGTCGCGACACTTGCCCAGCAGGCTCTCCGAGCAGAACCCGTCGACGAGGGCGGGGAAGATCGTGAAGACGTCGACCCGCATCATCGACCCTCGTCCTCGAACACCTCGAACAGTCCCGCGGGCGGGTCGATCACGCTCGTGGGTCCGCCATCGTCGTCGGTGCGCACCGTGGTGACGAACACCACCGGGACCAACGCGCCCCCCTCGAGTTCGAGCAGATCGTTCGCCGGGTTGGCGAGCACGGCCACGCAGCGACCGTGCTCGGAACCGTCGACCGACTCGACACGGGCACCGATGGCCTGGTGGACCCACACCGCTTCGGGATCCTCGATTGGTTCGCCGTACACGATCTTGTTGACGAGGGTCTCGCACACCGAGCGATCGGAAACTCCCACCAGGGACACGACCCAGCGGTCGGGACCGGTCGCGAACATCGGGTTCGAGGTCGCCACCTCGAACCACCGCCCGGCCCACAGACGAGATCCGGGAAGTACCCGCTCGTCACGGTCGCTCGTCAGCTTGAGGTAGATCTGGCCCCGCACTCCGTGAGGACGACCGAAACGCCCCACTTCGAGCAGGCCGTCGGGCCGGCTGGCGTCGTCGGGGTTCACGGCAGTTCCCGTGAACGCCGATCAGTCGACGAAGTCGACGTCGACTTCGCAACCGTCCTTGGCGGCGGCGGCGCGCACCAAGGTGCGGATGCTCTGCGCCGTGCGCCCCCGACGGCCGATCACGCGACCGAGGTCTCCGGGACCGACCTTGACCTCGAGGCGCGTGCGATGACGACCCTCGGTCTCTTCGACGTTGACGGCTTCAGGGTCGTCGACGATCGAACGCACGACGTGCGTCAACACGGCGACGGCCGTCGGAGCGGCGATCTGATTCGCGTCGCTCATGGGGAATCACTTGCCCCGAGCGGAGGTGAACTGCGCCCACGCACCGGAGATCTCGAGCAGCTTCTTGACGCGCTCGGTGGGCTGGGCACCCTTCATCAGCCACTGCACGGCCTTGTCGTTGTCGATGTTCAGCACCGAGGGCTCCTGGCGGGGGTTGTACTGCCCGATGATCTCGAGGAACGCACCGTCGCGCGCCGAGCGGCTGTCGCTGGCGATGACGCGGTAATGGGGCTGCTTGGTCTTTCCGACGCGAGTGAGACGCAACTTGACGGACATGCGGTGATGACTCCTGACTGGGGCGCCCGGGACCGGCCACAGGCAGACGGTGAAGGCTAACTCCCGACCCCGACTTCGCCAACGCCCCGCGGGGTCAGCGCGAGGGCGGAAAACCCGGGAATCCACCCCCGGGTGGGTCGCCGAGTCCGGGGAGACCGCCCCCGCCCAGACCGGCCGCACCGCCGAGACCGGCCAGGTTGGACAACTTGCCCTTCTTGCCCTTCTTGCCCGGGGCCGCCGCACCCATGCGCTTCATCATCTTTTGCATCTCGGAGAACTGCTTCACGAGCCGGTTGACCTCGGCGATCGTGCGACCGCTTCCGTTGGCGATGCGCTGACGCCGACTGCCGTTGATGATCTCGGGACGACGGCGTTCCTCGCGGGTCATCGACCGGATGATGGCCTCCACCGGCTTCAGGTCGTCGTCTCCGATCTTGGCGTTCTTCAACTCCTTGGGCATGCCGGGCATCATCCCGAGCAGCCCGCCGAGGGGGCCCATCTTCTTCAGCGACTGCATCTGCTCCAAGAAGTCGTCGAGGGTGAACTCGCCCTCGAGCAACTTCGCGGCGGCCTCCTCGGCCTGATCCTTCTCGAACGCCTTCTCGGCTTGTTCGATGAGGGTGAGGACGTCGCCCATGCCCAGGATGCGACTCGCCATGCGATCGGGATGGAACTGATCGAATGCGTCGAGCTTCTCGCCCGTGCTGGCGAAGGCGATCGGACGACCGATGACCTCTTTCACGCTGAGCGCCGCACCACCGCGCGCGTCGCCGTCGAGCTTCGACAGGATCACACCGTCGATCTGCAACGTGGCGTGGAACGCCTCGGCCACGGTGACCGCGTCCTGACCGGTCATCGCGTCGATCACGAGGAACGTGTAGTTCGGGGTGATCTGATCCGAGATGCGTCGGATCTGATCCATCATCTCGTCGTCGATGGCCAGACGTCCGGCGGTGTCGACGATGAGAACGTCCTTGCCCAGACGACGCGCCTCGGCGAGTCCGCGGGTGGCCGTGCTCACCGGATCGCCGGGTTCGCTGAACACCGGCACGTCGATCTGTCGCCCCAGGGTGCGCAACTGTTCGACCGCGGCCGGTCGCTGCAAGTCGGCGCCGACGAGAAGCGGGTGACGTCCCTGCGACTTGAACCACCGGGCCAACTTGGCCGAGTTCGTCGTCTTGCCCGAGCCCTGCAGACCGGCCATCAACACCACGGTGGGCGGACGGCTGGCGTAGGTGATCTTGAGGGTCTCTCCACCCAGGATCGCGGTCAGTTCCTGATTGACGAGTTTGACGACCTGTTGGCTGGGGTCGAGGGCCTTCGACGACTCGATTCCGACCGCACCCGCGCGAATACGCGCGACGACGTCGCGCACCACCGACACGTTGACGTCGGCCTCGAGCAGGGCGGTACGGATCTCCTTGAGGACCTCGTCGACGTCGGCCTCGGTGAGGCGACCCTTGCCGCGTATGCGCTTGAAGATGCCGTCGAAACGACTGGACAGATTGTCGAACATGACCGCGTCAGGCTACCGCCGGCCCCGCGGACCCCCGTCAGCCGACCTTCGAGGCGGTGACCACGTCGTCGACGATCGTGAGGTTCACTCGATCCATCCGGTAATCCATCGTGACCGCGAGGTCGACCCCGTCGCGCGACACCACGCGCGATTCCCAGCCGTTGGCCTTGGCCGTCTCGATGGCCCCGCTCTCGCTCAGGCCGACCAGTTCAGCGGCGGCGGCATCGGAGATCGTGACGTCGGAGCCCGGATCCATCGGATCGACCAGCGGATCGACGACCGCCGGCTCGATCGCAACCGGGTCGGCCTGCTGCACGTAGTCGTCGGGCAGAGCCGACACCGTGTAGCGCGCTTGGTAACCCGTGTCGTCGGCTTCACCGAGGAACGTGTACGCGGGCACCAAGTACACCGAACCATCGGCTCCGTAGAGCATCATGAGTTCTTCTTCGACCCCGACGACACGAACTTCCTCCACTTCGACCGGGGTCGTATCGACCGGCGGTGCGACCATGGTGTCGACCGTGACGTCGACCGTGGGCTCGACGGCGACGGGCAACGTCTCGGCGGTCGGAACAACGGTGTCCGGGGTCACCGTCGCGGACTCGACCCCCGCGGCCATCGGAGCGTCGATGCCACTGCGCATCATCGGATAGACGTACTGCTGGAGGTTCAACCGCTCGAGTGCCGCGGTCGTGCCGATGCGGGGTTACTCGGCACCCTAGACGACCTCACCCAGGAAACCACTCGCGTAGGTGATGGCGGCATCGGAGCCGAAGCTCACGCTCACCGTCAGGGGACTCCGTACCCCGTCGATCTTGAGATAGCCGTACACGTTCGCGCCCCAGGCATCGGCCCACGTCTCGATCACGAGATCACCGGTGTCGATGCCCCACGAACCGACGAGTTCGGTGAAAGCGTCGCGCGCCTCGTCGGCCGAGGGGACATTGGTCGGCGGTTCGGGTGCCGCGCACCCCACCGACGACACCGATCCGTCATCGGACGCGTCGGATGCGACCGGCGGGCACGCCACGCTCGTCGACGCCGACCACGAAGGCGAGTAACTCCAATATCCGGTGGGGTCGCCCGACACCCACAAGCTGCTGGTCGAACCATCATCGGCACCCATGTGGTACCCGCCGCCTTGCTCGACCGACAACGTCGTCACGTCGCCGTCGACCCCGAGCGCGGCACCCAGCGTCGCCACGTCGTCGACCGACACCGTGCCGGGAGACATCGAATAGGCGCGGGCCGACGAGTCGAGCGCGGGCAGATCGACCCCCGCGACGAGCTTGCGACTCCAGGTCGGCATCATCTTGCTCTCGCTGACACCGGCGGCCATGTCGCCCGACGCCGAAGGAGCCGCGTTCCCGCCGGCGTTGACGATGAAAACGGGGGGACCCGAGGCGTCGGGGTCGTCACCGCACGCGGCGGCGATCAGGAGCAGGGCCAAGGCGGGGGCGTAGCGGATCTTCATGACCCTCTGACGATGCCACATCCAGACCCGGTTCCCGACGCACCCGGGAAATTTCGGGTCGCCGGACTTTTCAGGTTCCGAACAGCGCCGACACGAACTCGTCGGGGTCGAAAGGCTCGAGGTCGTCGATCGTCTCACCGAGACCCACCAATTTCACGGGGATTCCGAGTTCGGTCTCGATCGCGAACACGATGCCGCCCTTGGCCGAACCGTCGAGCTTGCTGAGCACCACCCCGGTCACCCCGGCGGCCTCGGCGAACTCGCGCGCCTGGTTGAGCCCGTTCTGGCCGGTGGAGGCGTCGATGACGAGAAGGACCTCGGTCACCTCGCCGGGCTCGCGCCCCGCCACCCGACGTACCTTGCGCAACTCGTCCATGAGATTCGACTTGTTCTGCAGGCGCCCCGCGGTGTCGGCCAACACCAGATCGCGACCGGTGGCGGCGGCTCGCTGGACACCATCGAAGATGACCGAACTGGGGTCGCCGCCCTCGGATCCGCGCACCAATTCGGCACCCGAACGCTCGGCCCAGGTGCCCAACTGTTCGGCGGCGGCGGCCCGGAACGTGTCGCCGGCCGCCATCACGATCGATCGTCCCGCGGCCGCTTGGCGCGCGGCGATCTTCCCGATGGTGGTGGTTTTCCCCACGCCGTTGACGCCGACGAAGAGCCAGACGTTCACGCGACCCTCGCCGACCGCGGCGAAGTTGAGGGCGCGATCCGCGCCGCGCAGTCGGTCCTGCATCTCCAGACGCAACGCATCGACGAGGGCGTCGGATCCCTCGATCTCCCTCGCCGACACCCGGGCGCGCAGACCACCGAGGAGCGCATCGGTCACGCCGACGCCGACGTCGGCCCTCAGGAGAACCTCTTCGAGTTCGTCCCACGTGTCGGCGGTGATGCCACCCCGGGCGCGCACTCCGCCGAACACGCCGGACATGGCCACCGCGGTGCGACCGATGCGCTCGCGCAGACCGCGTCGCACCGGAGTCTCGACCGCCGGGGGTTCGTCGTCGGAGACCGGTTCGGCCGGCTCGACCACGGCCTCGGAAACGTCGGGATCGCGGGGTTCTGCGACCGAACGACGTCCGACGACGACCGCGCCGAGGCCGAACACGACCGCGACACCCATCAGGATGAGAAGTACGACCTGCGCATCCATGGCGATCTCAGGCGGTGGGACTGTCGGCCGACTTCTCGACGACCACCTTGGAGGAACCACCCGGCTGCATGCTCACGCCCAGAAGGCAGTCGCCGGCCTCCATGGTGCGTTTCTGGTGGCTCACGATCAACAACTGCGCCTCGCGACGGAACTCGTTGATGAGGTTCAAGAAGCGGTGCAGGTTCACGTCGTCGAGCGCCGCCTCGACCTCGTCCATCACGTAGAACGGCGAGGGCCGACTACGGAACACCGCGAACAAGAAGGCCAGCGCCGTGAGGCTGCGCTCGCCACCGGAGAGCAGGCTCAACTTCTTCACGTTCTTACCGCCGGGCTTGGCCTCGACCTCGATACCGGTGTTCAGAAGATCTTCCGGTGCGGTGAGAATCAAGCGACCGACACCACCCGGGAACAACCCGGCGAACAACTCGTTGAAGTTGCGGCTCACATCGGCGAACGCCGAAGCGAAGACAGTCTGGATCTCGGTGTCGATCGCGGTGATCACCTGCATCAGTTCACGACGCGTCTTGCGTACA
>JBJTFY010000108.1:0-2643 GCA_046093625.1 Actinomycetota bacterium | reverse complement strand
TTGTCCGAGGCGGCGGTGCCGCGGCTGACCTTGGTCACCTTGCCGGCGCGGATGCAACCGGTGCAGACGTTCAAGCGGGTGGGGGTGCCCTTCACCACGGCGCGGATGCGCTGGATGTTCGGGTTCCAGCGGCGCTTGGTGCGCACGTGCGAGTGCGACACCGACATGCCCCACGAGGGGCGCTTACCGCAGACTTCACACACTGATGCCATGACAGGTTCTCCGAGGTCTCTGTCGTCCCGGGGGGACAATCTCGATCTCCGGACGCTACCAGCGGATTCGCCCGCTCCCCAATGACGATGCGGGTCCGATCAGCCCGGGCGACGGTCACGTCCGCCCCACCCCCGACCACTACCATCGGGCGGGTGAACCCACCAGTTCAGGCGCCCGAGGGGACGAACGAGCGTTTCGACGCCGATCGCCTGCGCCGCACGGTCGTGGCCTTCCGGGACGCCGTGCGCGATCACGCCCCGCGCATCAACCGCCTGAACGTCTACCCGGTGCCCGACGGCGACACCGGCACCAATATGGCCCGCACGCTGGACGCGGTCGTGGCCGAGCTCGACCAGGCCGACGCCGGCATCGAGCCCACGTGCCAGGCCATTTCACACGGTTCGCTCATGGGTGCCCGCGGGAACTCGGGGGTGATCCTGTCGCAGATCCTGCGCGGGTTGGCCGGGCGGCTGTCGTCGACGGCCAGCAGTACGGCGTCCGAGGTGGCCGAAGCCCTGAGCGAGGCGTCGACGGCCGCGTACAAGGCGGTGCTCAAACCGATCGAGGGGACCATCTTGACCGTGGTGCGCGAGGCGAGCGAGGCCGCCAAGTCGACCGCGGCGTCGGGGGCGGGTCTCGGGGCCACGTTGCGAGCCGCCCGGGACGCGGGCCGACGGGCCCTCGACGCCACGCCGGAGATGTTGCCCGTTCTGAAAGATGCCGGCGTGGTCGACGCGGGTGGGGCGGGGTTCTTGTTGTTGCTCGACGCCGCGCTCAACGTCGTCGATGGCGAACCCATTCCGACACCGGCCGACTCCATCGGTGGCGACGCGCTCGACGAACCACTGCCGGTGATGACCGCGCCCGATTCGCACGGCGAGATGTCGGTGGCCGACCTGCGCTACGAGGTCATGTACTTCTTGCACCTCGACGACGACCGAATCGAGGCCTTCAAGGCCGACTGGGGTGCCATCGGGGATTCGATCGTCGTCGTCGGCGGTGACGGACTCTGGAACTGCCACGTGCACACCAACGACATCGGTGCGGCGATCGAAGCGGCGATCGACCTCGGCGGGCGACCCAAGCAGATCCGCGTCACCGATCTCTTCGAGGAGGTCGCCGAGCGTCACGCCGCCCATGATGCGGCCCGATCGGCGGCCGGTTTGCCCGCGGTCACCACCGCGGTGGTGGCGGTGTGCAGCGGCAGTGGGCTCGAGGAGTTGTTCGGACAATTGGGCGTGCAGGGCATCGTCACCGGCGGCCAGACCCTGAACCCATCGACCGCCGAACTGCTGGCGGCGGTCGAGGCCGTGAACGCCCAACAGGTCGTGGTTCTGCCCAACAACAAGAACATCATCCCGGTGGCCGAGCAACTCGACGCACTCACCTCGAAAGACGTGCGCGTCGTGCCCACCCGTTCGATGCCCGAGGCTCTGGCCGCCCTCGTCGTCTACGACCCCGAAGCGGGTGTCGACGAGAACGTGTCGTCCATGGTGTCCTCGACCGAGGCCATGGTCACCGGTGAGGTCACCCAAGCGGTGCGCGATTCGGCGAGCGAGGTCGGTGCGGTCACGGCCGGCGACTGGATCGGACTCGTGCGCGGCGACGGCATCGTCGCCGTCAGCGGATCGCTCGACGGCGCGGTGGTGGCCTTGTTGGCACATCTGGTCGACGAGTCCCGCGAGATCGTGACCGTCATCGAAGGGGTGGATGCCACGCCCGCGGCGACCGCGGCCATCGAGGCCTGGATCGCCGCCGAGCGCCCCGCCGCCCAGGTCGAGCGCCACCGGGGCGGCCAACCGCTCTACCCCTACCTCTTCGGCGTCGAGTGACGCGGTGAGTCGTGGCTGACGCGAAGCCGCCCATCACGCTGGTCGAGCTCTCCGAGAAACTGATCCCCGAACTCAAGTCGGTCGGCGCGGGCAAGCGGGCGGAGAACTTCGCCAAGTTCGGGATCACGAACCTGCTCGAGCTGCTCACGCACTACCCGCGACGCTGGGTCGACCGCACGCGCGAGGCCCCCATTGCCGAAGCCGCCGAGGGCGTCGACGTGTTGGTCATCGGCGAGTTGAAAACGGTGAGCCAACCGCCCCCCGGAGCGCGACGTGGTCCGTCGCGGGTGACCGCGAGCGTGATCGACGCCAGTGGCCGACTCGACCTCGTCTTTTTCAACCAGCCCTACCGGGCCAGACAACTCAAACCGGGCTCGCTCGTGGCGGTGTTCGGACGCATCGGTCGTTTCAACGGGAAGAAGCAGATGGTCAACCCGACCGTCGACGTTCTGGGCGACCCCGACGAGCGACCGCGACCGATCGTCGCGGTCTATCCACAGAGCGAGAAGGTCGACCTGCCCTCGTGGGTGGTGCTCAAAGCCGTCGACGAGACCCTCGCCCGCTGTCGTCAACGGGGCATCAGCGACCCCATCGACGC
>JBJTFY010000107.1:0-3926 GCA_046093625.1 Actinomycetota bacterium | reverse complement strand
CACCTACCTCGTCTGCCGCGCCGCGTGGCCCGTCCTCAAGGACCAGGGATACGGGCGGGTGCTCATCACCGCATCGAGTGCCGCGATCGGCAACAGCGGCATGGCCGCATATTCGATGGCCAAATCCGGGTTGCTCGGACTCACTCGCTCGCTCGCCATCGAGGGGGCCGCCCACGGCATCAAGGTGAACGCGCTGATGCCCATCGGTTACACCCGTTCGGCGGCCCTCAACCCCAACGCCGACACCCGGCGGTGGATGGAGGACAACTTTCCACCCCACTTGTGCGCGGCGGCCGCCGTGGTTCTGCTGCACGAGCACGCCCCGACCAGTGGAGACTTCTTCCCCACCGGCGCCGGACGAACCGCCTTGATCGGCTCGATCACGACCGCCGGTTGGAGCGGCGGCCCGTCCGCCGGGCCCGAGGACCTGCTGGCCCACTGGGCCGAGGTGGTCGACGCGTCCGGGTCGCTCTGGATGCGCCACAGTCGCGACGACCTCGGGTTCTACACCGGGGACGCCGCCTTCCCCGGCTAGGTGGGGGTCGGCGAGTTTCTGACAGACTGTCAGAAACCGCGGAACGCCCGCGACCACCCCCGGGGATTGCATGCACATCGGTGACACACCAGAAGAGGCCGCGTATCGCGCCCAGGCCCGGGCCTGGCTCGAGGCCCACGCGGCGCGCAAGAGCGACGAGGTCGTCGACCACACGCGCGATCTCGCCGGACACGTTCAGGCGTGTCGCGACTGGCAACGCGTTCTGTTCGATCACGGCTGGGCTGGCATCACCTGGCCGGCGCAGTACGGCGGCAAGGGTGCCAGCGCGATCCAAGCGGCGATCTTCAACGAGGAGATGGCGCAATTCGACGTCGCGGTCGGAACCTTCGCCGTGAGCATCGGCATGGTGGGCCCGACGCTCATCGCCCACGGGACACCCGAACAACAATCCCAACACCTGTCCCCGATCCTGAAAGGCGAGGAGGTGTGGTGCCAACTTTTCAGCGAACCGGGCTCGGGCAGCGATCTCGCCTCGCTCGGCACCCGTGCCGTACGCGACGGTGACGACTGGGTGGTCAACGGTCAAAAGGTCTGGACCAGCCTCGGTCAGTACGCCGACTACGCCATCCTGCTCGCCCGCACCGATCCCGATCAGCCCAAGCACGCCGGCATCACCTATTTCATCCTCGACATGCGCAGCCCGGGCATCGAGGTGCGACCCATCACCCAGATCACCGGCGTGCAGCACTTCAACGAGACCTTCCTCACCGACGTGCGCATTCCGAACTCCAATGTGCTCGGTGGTGTCAACGAGGGTTGGAAGGTCGCCCAGACGACCTTGGCCAACGAGCGCAACTTCATCGGGTCCGGTGGGTCGTGGAGTGCCTCCGACCTCATCGATCTCGCCCAACGTCGAGGCGTCGCCCACGACCCGCACGTGCGCCAACGGCTCGCCGAGGCAGTCGGCCGCCAGGAGACCCTGAAGTACCTCGGCTTTCGCCTGCGCACCGCGATGAGCCAACGGCGCATGCCCGGACCCGAGATGCTCACGCTCAAACTGGCCTTCGCCAACCACTGGCGCCTGAGCGCCGAGACCGCGATCGGCATCATCGGAGCCGACGCGATGCTCTGGGGCGACGACGCCAGCGACGACAACCGTTGGGGCCAGCACCTGCTCAGTCAATTCGCGATCCGGATCGGTGGCGGCACCGACGAGATCCAGCACAACATCATCGCCGAGCGCGGACTCGGACTGCCCCGTGAACCACAACCCGACAAGGACCAGCCGTGGCGGTCGCTCAGTCGGGTCGGATGAAGGAGCCCATCGTGTCGAACACCAAAGACGTGATCGCGGAGGTGATCGTCGACTCCACGCCCGAGGCCAAGGCCGCCTTCCACGCGGAGTTGCAGACCTACGTCGGACTCGAGATCGGCGAGCCGACGCCGGGACCCGACGAGGTCAACGCTCCGATGATCCGACACCTCGTGGAGGCGGTCGGCGATCGCAACCCGATCTACACCGACGCCGAACTGGCCGCCCGCAGCGTCCACGGCGGCATCGTCGCCCCGCCGACCATGCTGCAAGCGTGGGTGATGCACGGCATCGACGGTCCGCAACGCGGAGGCGACGGCCCCTACGAGCGCATGAACGCGTTGTTGTTCTCGCGCGGTTTCACGAGCGTGGTGGGCACCAACAGCGAGCAGACGTACAAGCGTTATCTGCGCCCCGGCGACCGTCTCACCATGCGCACCGTCATCGACAGCATCAGCGACGAAAAGACTACCGGCCTCGGCACCGGACACTTCGTGAGCACGCGTCAGGACTACTACGACGCCGACGACCAACTGGTCGGCTCGATGCTCTTCCGCATCTTCCGCTTCCAACCCAAGGCCAAGGCTCCGGTCGCCAAGCCCAAACCGCCGCGTCCTCGCCCGGCCACGACCCACGACAACCAGTGGTGGTTCGACGAGCTGAACGAGGGTCGTCTCTGCGCACAAGCGTGCACCGAGTGCGGGCGCGTGCGCTTCCCCACCGGACCGATGTGTCCGTCGTGCCACTCACTCGCGCACGAGCGCGTCGAGATGCCCCTCGCGGGGACGATCCACAGTTACGTGGTCGCCCACTATCCGCAGGTGCCGAGTTTCGACTACCCGTTGCCGATCGTGCTCGTCGACATTGATCCCAGCGCGTCGCACGCCGGTCGACCGGGCAACGACTCGGTGCGCATGATCATGAACACCGCCGACACCCCGGAGTCCGCGCTCGTCGTGGGCGCCCGGGTTCGCATCGAGATCCGGGCGACCGACCCCGAGATGAAACTTCCCTTCGCCATCGTCGACCCGAACGGAGCCGCATCATGAACTTCGATCTTTCCGAGGAACAGCAGGTCATCAAGGACCTGGCCCTGCAGATCTTCTCCGGCCAGGCCACCGTCGAGCGCGTGAAGGCGATCGAGAAGTCCGACGGCTTCGATCGCGATCTCTGGAACCAACTGGCCAACAGCGGGATCCAGGCACTCTGCGTGCCCGAGGCGTTCGGTGGCAGCGGCTTCGGCGCCGTCGAACTGTCGCTCGCGCTCATGGGTCAGGGTCGCCACGTGGCGCCGGTCCCGCTGTGGTCGAGCGGGGTCGCCGCGCTCACGTTGTCCGATTTCGGCAACGAGGCCCAACAGGCCGCGCGCCTTCCCGGCATCGCCACCGGTGAGACCGTCGTGGCGATCGCGCTCGCCGAATCGGGGGCGAACGACGTCATGCGTCCGGCGGTCACCGCCACCACCTCGTCGGGTCGCGTCACGGTTCGGGGCTTCAAGCCGGCGGTCCCCTTCGCCCAGCACGCCTCGTTGCTCATCGTGCCGGTCGTGCTCGACGGCACCGAGCAGATCGTCCTCGTCGACGCCGATCTCCCCGGCGTCTCACGTACTCCGGTGAGCACCACCAATCACGAGCCGCACGCCCACGTCGATCTCGACGTCGACATCCCGGTCGAGCAGGTCCTCGGTCACGGGGCCGGCATCGACGGACGCGAGGCGCTGCGTTCGCTGTTCGAGCACTCGCTCACGGCCCTGGCCGCCATCCAGGTCGGAGTCGCCGAGGGGTCCTTGGCCCTCACCGCGACGCACCTGTCGGGTCGCACGCAGTTCGGCAAGCCGTTGTCGGCGTTCCAAGCCACGACCCAACGCGCCGCCGACGGCTACATCACGACCGAGGCCATGCGGGTGACGGCCCTCAACGCCGCATGGCGTCTGAGCGAGGGATTCGACGCCCGCCGCGACGTGGCCGTGGCCGCGTACTGGGCCAGCGAGGGAGCACAGCAGGTGGTCACCGCCGCCCAACACCTTCACGGCGGAATCGGCGCCGACGTCGACTACCCGGTGCACCGCTACTTCCTGTGGGGCATCCAGTTGGCGAGCGTGCTCGGCTCGGCGAGCGC
>JBJTFY010000106.1:0-6746 GCA_046093625.1 Actinomycetota bacterium | reverse complement strand
GGTGTTCGGGCCCGTCGGTATGGCGTTGCCCAAACCGCAGTCCACGTGACCGCGCGGGCCGGGCGGCAGCAACGGCCCGAACTGGTACAACGCGCGGCGCCCCATGGCCGGTCCGGCGATGATGTTCTCACCCACCACCTCGTGGAGAAACCCGACGGGGGCGATCACCTGGCATCGTCCCTCGTCGACGTCGGTCTGCGAGGTGACACCCAGAACGCCGCCGAAGTGATCGGCGTGCGAGGGGGTGTAGATGACGGCCACCACCGGGCGGTGTCCGAGGTGCTCGGTGACGAGTTCGTACCCGGCGCGCGCGGTGGCCTCGACGGTGAGCGGGTCCACCACGATCCATCCGGTGTTGCCACGGATGAAGGTGATGTTCGAGATGTCGTAGCCACGAACTTGCCACACACCGTCGGTGACCTCGAACAATCCGTGGTTGGCGTTCAAGGTGGCGTGGCGCCACAGGTTGGGGTGCACGGTGTCGGGAGCGTCGCCGGCGAGGAACGAGTAGCGGCCGATGTCGGATGCCGTGCGGCCCTGGGCGTCGGTGACGTTGGTGTCGGCGAGCGCGGCGACGAATCCGCGACGCGCACGGTCGAAGTCGGCGGGATCGAGAGTGGTGAACGCCGCACCGTTTCGCGCCCGGGTGTGCTCGGTCGCCGGCTTGGACGAGGGGTCGGGAACGAGGGCCATGCGGAAACTGTAGGTGTCCTCGGTGGATGAGTAACAATGAGGTCATGGCCGCGGTCGGAGCTCCACGATGACCCGCTTGCTGTCCATCTCAGCGGGCGTCCATCCCGATCTGAGCCCCGCCGATATGGTGTCGACAGCCGCGAGCGCCGGTTGGCCCGCGTGTGGCATCTGGTTCGACGGCACCACGTGGTCGGATCGCACCACCGCCGAGGTTCGTCGTCGACTGGACGACACCGGAATCGTCGCGCTCGACGTCGAACCGATCATCCCCGCCGATGGTTCCGAGGATCACGCCGAGCGGTTGATCGAGGCCGCCGCCCATCTCGGCGCGCGTTTCGTTCTGTTCACCAGTCGACTGAAGGATCACCGGGCGACGGCCGATCGCTACGCCGAGGCGTGTGCCATGGCCGAACCGCACGGCATCACCGTGGTGTGCGAGTTTCTACCCATCTTCCCATTGTCGACGATCGACCTCGCCAATCAGGTCGTGACCGGTGTGCGATCGCGCAACGTCGGCATCCTCGTCGACAACCTCCATCTGTCGCGCTCGGGGGGTTCGGTCGCCGACGTGAGACGACTCGGACCCGGGAGATTCCCGTACCTGCAGATCGCCGACGCACCGATCGAACGCCCGGCCGACATGAGTGCGTTGTTCGACGAGGCGCTGAATGGACGACTGTTGCCCGGCGACGGCGAACTTCCGATCTCCGATCTGCTCGAGGCGGTGCCCGACGTGGCGTTGTCGTTCGAGGTCCGTTCGCGTTTCCTACGCGCGACGTACTCCGATCCGGTGGCGCGAGCCAGGATCGTGTTGGAGGCCGCCCGCCGAACCTGCGTCTAGCGGAGCGTCAACGCGCGGTGAAGTACTCGTCGAGGGCGAACTCGGTGGGCTGATCGAAGAACGATCGCACCGAGACGATCAACCCGGCGTCGTCGACGGTGAAGATCTCGATGCCGCGCACGTGAACGATCTCCCCACCGAGGTGGCCCTCGTTGTGCATCACGACCGCGGCTTCGCGGCCGGCTTCGACGATGTGTTGCGGGCGCAGGTACCAGCGACGTCCGGGTCGGAACGAGCGGTCCCACGAGTTGTGGACGGCCTCCGAACCGTGCTTGGAGGGCGCACCAACGGGGTCCTCGAAGATCACCGTCGGGGAGAAAAGGTCGACCCATCTGCCGCGGTCCATGGCGTTCCAATGCTCCACGTGATGCTCCACCGCGCGACGAGCCAGTCCCATCACCTCGTTGTACACCACGTGCCGTTCCGGTGGCGCACTCGTCCCGTGGCGCGACTACTTTTCCCGTACAACAAAGGAGTTCCCATGCGTCGTAGTGCCCTTGTCGTCGTTGCCGTGGTCGGTCTGGTCGCCTGTTCGGGTGACGACGGGTCGTCCGATCAGTCGACCCCCGACGTCCCCGCGACCGAATCTCCCACGACCGAGGCACCGCCGGTCACCGAGGCACCGTTCGCCATCGTGCCCCCGAGTGCCGACGGCGTGGGGGAGACCGTGGTCGAAGGACCGGTCACCGGAGGGGCCGGCGCCGTGGTGTTCGGCACCTCGACGTTCGACGGATCCGCGTTCGACTACGTCGAGGAGGAGTACTTCATCTCCGGCACGGCGACCAGTTACACCTCGGCCACGCCGTTGTCGGAGGACGGTGCATGGGAGGTGACCCCCAAGGACACGGCCGACTACAAGACCCGCATCCTCGTGCGTCGCCCCGCTGACGCGTCGGCATTCGGCGGCACGGTGTACGTGGAGTGGTTGAACGTGACCGCCGGACTCGACACCGGGCCGACCTGGTCGCTGTCGTGGATCGACATGATCCGTCAGGGTGCCGTGTGGGTGGGGGTGTCGACCCAGCGCGTGGGCGTCGAGGGCGGGGGCAACCCGATGGGCGAGTTCCGGGTGCTGAAGAAAGCCGATCCCGAGCGCTACGGATCGTTGAACCACCCCGGCGACAACTACAGCTACGACATCTTCAGTCAGGCCGGGGCCACGGTGTGGCGTCAGGCCGACACGATCCTGGGCGGACTGCAACCCGAGGTGGTCATCGCCGCGGGCGAGTCGCAGTCCGGCTTCCGCATGGCGTCGTACCTCAACGCGTTCGCTCCCATGCACGACGTGTACAACGGCTATCTCGTCCACAGTCGTGGTGCGCGGGCGGCGAACCTGTATTGCGCGACGAATTGCGCGGATCCGGGCGACCCGAGCGACGTGAAGACGCCGCAGATCGTGCGTATCCGCGAGGACCTGACCCGTCCGGTCCTGAACTTCGTCACCGAGACCGACGTGGTCGGAACCGCTCTCGGCTACCGACGAGCCGAGCAACCGGACACCGAGGTGTTCCGGAACTGGGAGGTGGCCGGAACCGCCCACGGTGACGCCTACAGCTTGGGCATCAACGACGGGGAGAAGGGCGACGGCCAAGCGGACGTCGATCTCTTCGAGGCCCAGTTCGGCGCGCCGACGTCGGTGTACATGGGGATCATCGAATGTTCGAAGCCGATCAACGCCGGCCCCCACACCTACGTTCTGCGGGCCGCCATTCGTGCTCTCGACGGATGGATCCGCACCGGCGTCGCTCCGGCCAGCATGCCGAAGTTGCAGAACAACGCCGACATCACCGGGTATGAAGTCGATGGCAACGGCGTGGCCCTCGGTGGTATCCGGACTCCGTACGTCGACGTGCCACTGGCGGTGTTGTCCGGTTACGGTCAGGAAGGCGGCGGAGGATTCTGCGGATTGTTCGGCACCACCACGTCGCTCACCGGGGACGAACTCGATGCGCTGTACCCGACCGCCGAAGATTTCATCGCCAAGTGGAACGCGGCGACCGATTCCGCGGTCGCCAGCGGCGCGATCCTCGAGATCGACGCCGAGGCCATCAAGACCGCCGGAGCCAACTACGGAGCCATGCGCGCCTCGATGTGAGGATTAGCGTGATGCCGTGAAGCACCGGCGCGACATCGAGGGCCTGCGCGCCGTCGCGGTCATCGCCGTCCTGCTGTTCCATTTCGGGGTTCCGGGCACGTCCGGAGGGTTCGTCGGGGTCGACGTTTTCTTCGTCATCTCCGGCTTTCTCATCACGTCGCTGTTGCTCGACGAACGCTCGACCACCGGTCGAGTGTCGCTGCGCGACTTCTACGCCCGCCGCATCCGGCGCCTGTTGCCGATTTCGGCCACCGTGCTGGTGGTGACCGCTCTGGCCGGAGCCCGGTGGCTCGAACCGACGCGATTGTCCGATCTGGCCCACGACATCCGAGCCGCGGCTTTCTTCACCGCGAACATGGTCTTCGCCGGTCGGGGAACCGACTATCTGGGGGCCGAGTTGCCGCCGTCGGCGATTCAGCACTACTGGTCGCTCGCCGTGGAGGAGCAGTTCTACATGGTGTGGCCGGCCCTGATCGCGGTGGTGACGCTCGGGGCACGCAACGTTCGGGCCCGGGTCGCCGCGGCCATGACCGTGGTGGTCGTGCTCTCGCTCGGTGCGAGCATCGCTCTGGTGGGCGATCACCCCGCCTGGACCTTCTTCGGCTTGCACACCCGAGCCTGGGAACTGGGACTGGGCTCGTTGTTGGCGGCGACCCACCGGTTCACGCGTCGTCTGACCTTGCGACATCGCGAGGTGGTGGCGTGGGCCGGGCTGGTGGTGATCGTCATCAGCGTGTTCACGTTCGGTGAGGTCACACGTTTCCCGGGTTGGATCGCGCTCGTTCCGGTGGTGGCGACGGCCGCGGTGTTGGTGGGCGGTGACACGGCGAGCCGCGGACCCGTGCGCGTCCTCGGAACCCCGTTCATGCAATGGGTCGGGCAGCGCTCGTACTCGCTGTACTTGTGGCACTGGCCGGCGTTGATCATCGCCGAGGCGCGGGCCGGCGGCGAGCTCTCCGTGATGCAGCGGATCGGGGTATTGCTCGTCACCGTCGGCGCGTCCGAGATCGGGTATCGCCTCGTCGAGCAGCCGGTGCGACGATCGCCGCGCCTCGTGGCACGTTGGCCGGTGACTTTCGGTGTGGGTGGCGCCCTCGTGGTCACCTCGCTCGGAGCGGGCGTCGCGTTGGGTGCCTACGAACCGGACGTGTCGACCGGGGTGGTGGCCAGCGCCCCGACGTTCGCGCCCACCACCACCGCGCCCGCCTCCACCGCGCCCGACACCGTTGCCCCCGTCACCGATGCCCCGACCACGACCGTGCCGGAACCCACCTACATCTCGATGGCCGATGCCACGCCGTTGCCGGCCATCGTCGAGGCGGTGGCCAACCAGGTGACGCCCGACAATCTCGAACCACCGCTGTTGAGCGCCAAGTACGACACCAGCATCGTGTACGAGAACGATTGCCATCAGTACTACGACACCGAGGTGAAACGAGGGTGCGTGTTCGGTGACCCCGAGGGAGGATTCACGATCGCCGTGTGGGGCGACTCGCACGCGGCGCAGTGGTTCGAAGCCCTCGACGCCATCTCCAAGGAGAACGGTTGGCGGATGCTCTCGATCACGCAGGGCGGGTGCCCGTTCCTCGACGTCGCGACGTACAGCTCGACCGACCAGGCCGAGAATTCGTTCTGCATTCCGTGGCGGGCGAGTGTCCGCGAATACCTGCGAGCCGAGGGCGTCGACGTCGTCCTGCTGGCCCAGTACTACGAGTTGCGCGATGCCCGGGACCGCGAGGCGATCGCACCGTCGGTCTGGACCGAGTTGCTCGGTCCGCTACTCGACAGTCTGCGCGCCGACGGGATCGAGCCGGTGGTTCTCGGGGACACGCCCGATCCCCCCGACGACGTGCCCAAATGCGTGTCGGCGCGCCGCACCTCGGTGCAGACCTGTGCGGCCGGCGCGATGTCGGACAACGCCGCGGCGGTCGACGCGGTCGTGCGCGCCGTGACCCTCGAACGCGGAGTCGGGTTCGTCGAACCGCGCAAGTGGCTCTGCGCGAACGACGTGTGTCCGGTCATCGTCGGCAACCTGCTGGTGTACCGCGATTCCCACCACCTGTCGAATCGCTTCGTGAAGTGGTTGACCCCGGCGTTGGCCGAGGTGATCGTGCCTTTCGTCGCGCGACTGGCTCAGTCGGGCGCGATGTAGTCGCCGACCACTTTCGTGGTGCGTCGTAAGGAGGTCTGCAACTGTTCCTTGACGGCGGCGCTGAGATTGGGGTCGGCGAGGCCGGGCTTCACCAGACGGATCACCATGCCGTCGTACTTGTCGACCCAGGTCGGGTGCACCACCGGACGCGCCACGGTGAACCCACCGGTCTCGTTGCGTACCACGTCGACGGTGACGATCATGCCGTCCTGGGTGTTGGCCTGCGGCACACCGTCGGTCGGGTGGTAGCTGAGGGAGTTGCCGAGTCCGAAGACGGTCCACACACCGTTCACCTGCTCGATGGGTTGAACCATGTGGGCGTGGTGGCCGACGATGAGGTCGACCATGCCGGACGCGGTGATCTTCTCGGCGCGGGTGCGCTGGTAGTCGGTGACGGCGGTCTGCGAGCCCCAGTGCAGGCTCACGATCACGAACTCGGCTCCCATCTCGCGCGCCTTCTTCGCGTCGGCGATGATCCGGTCGGGGTCGATGAGGGCCGAGCGCCAGTCCTCGCCTTTGGGTGTGCTGAGCCCGTTGTAGCCGTAGGTGTACGACAGGTGCGTGAACTTGATGCCGTTCTTCTCGAGAACCGTGGGCTCGATCTCGGCGGGCGTGCGCGCCATGCCGGCCTGGGTGATCCCGACCCGCTCGAAGTTCGCGATGGTCGCCTCGATCCCGGGGACCCCCTTGTCGATGGTGTGGTTGCTCGCGGTCGAACAACGGTCGTATCCGGCTCCGGCGACGGCGTCGAGGATCTCGGCCGGCGCACCGTAGAGAGGGAAGGTGGAGGGGTTCTCGCCGGCGGGCGCGACGGGAACCTCGAGGTGGCAGATGGCGAAGTCGACGCTCTCGATCAACGGCTTGATGACCGAGAACATGGGGGTGAAGTCGTAGCCGTTCCCGCCGGTGTTGTTGAGGGCGCGCTTGTAGAGCTGGCTGTGGATCAGCACGTCACCGGAGAAGGC
>JBJTFY010000105.1:0-3627 GCA_046093625.1 Actinomycetota bacterium | reverse complement strand
TCACTTCACCGCCCGTTGTCCCTCGGCGATGAACTCGCCGAGACGCTGATGGATCCAGCGCACCTTCGATTCCTGATAGTTGGCCAAAGTGACCCCGGGCTTCACCGTGGTGTCGAGTCCGAGTTGAACCTTCGACATGTTGAACACGTCCTGTTCGAACACCTTTGCGAGCATGCCGAGTCCGGGTTCGTCGGTGAAGGGTTCGTCGGCCGCGAGATGGCGGATGGTCGCGTTCTTCGGTTTTTCGCCGGAGTAGGGGGACAAGAAGAGCACCTCCATGATCGACGAACGGTGGTCGTCGCCGTTCGGACGGAAGCGATACACGATGCGGTTGAAGGCCCCCCACGGGTGGAAGTTGGGGAACACCGTGTAGTCGATGCTGTCCATCATCTCGGAGTCGCTCATGGTGTCGACCCGATCGCCCACCACGGCGCGCCAGCGCTCGCGGGCGGACTGGGCGGCGATCGCGCGGGCCGAGCCACCCTCGGGAACGATGATCGGGCTGTCCTGATCGACACGGACGTCGAGCATCGACCGCATCATGGTGTCCTGGTCGACGTCGTACCAGAGCAGGGGGCTCGGGCTGAGTCCCGCCGTGATCACGCGCGAGCAGTTGTCCCAGATGTCGACCTGCGAGTTGGTGTCGGCCAGGTAGTACAAGATCTGCGGGTGCGTGGCGTTGACGTGGTACGCCTCACTGAAAGCCTCCTGGGCGATCTTCCAGTTGGCATGGATCACCCGGGTCACGTGGGTTTCGACGTAGCGGTCCTCGAGCTTCCAGATGTCGAACTGTTCGCGGATCTCACCCAGGAACTCGTCGAGCGGACCGGCGTCAGGGTCGGGGTTGATGAACACGAACCCGGCCCAGGTGCCCACCTTGCACTCGGGTAGATCGAACTCGTCACGCCGCTCGTCGACGTGGGGGAAATCCCAGCGCGCCGGAACGTCGGCCAGCGCACCGTCGAGCGCCCACGCGAATCCGTGAAAGGGGCAACGCAACTCGGAACAGTGACCGTCGTAATCCTTGAGACGTCGCCCGCGGTGGAGACAGGCGTTCGGGTAGGCCTTGATCGACATGTCGGGCTGGCGAACCACGATGTACGACATCCCGGCGATGTCGTAGACGATGTAGTCACCGGCACCGGGGATGTGATCCTCGCGACACGCGAACTGCCACACGCGCTTCCAGAGGTATTCCTTTTCGAGTTCGTGCCATTCCCGCGAGATGTACCGTTCGATCGGGACGTCGCCGTCGCCGAGGAAACGGGGCGATTGCAGACGCAGGACCTCGGGCACCGGATGCGTGTCGGCGTCCAGCAGGTCCTGGTAACTGACCCCGGGTGAACGGGCGGGACGCGGGTCGAGAGCGGTCATGTCGCCATTATTGACCGTCGGGTTAGTTTCGCCAAGTACCGAGGTGACAGCATGACCCCGGGGGTGGGAAGATGGCGTCGACCGCGGGGGAACCGGTCCATCCGAGCGAGAGGCGACGAACATGACGAGCACGACGAAGTCCTTGACGTATCCGGACATCTTCGAGGCCCACGCCGACGAGTTTCCGGCCGCCGTGGCCATTGCCTACGGCGATCGGGAGATGACCTGGGCGCAGTATGACGACGCTGCCGCCCGCGTGGCTTCGGCGCTGGCTGCGAACGGGCTCGGCCGGGAGTCCAAGGTCGGCATGTTCATGTACAACTGTCCGGAATACCTCGTCACCCAGCTCGCGGCCTTCAAACAACGGATCACCCCGGTCAACGTCAACTACCGCTACCTCGACGACGAACTGCACTACCTGCTCGAGAACGCGGACTGCGAGGCCGTCGTCTTCCATTCGAGCCTCGGCGACCGCATCGGCCGGGTGAAGGATCGGCTCCCCAAACTGCGCCTGCTCGTCGAGGTGGCCGACGGACCGTCGGCCGGTGTCCCCGGAGCGGTCTCCTGGGACTCGGTCCTGGCCGCCAATGGCCCGGCGCCACGCATCGAGCGCGGTCTCGACGACTTGTACATGCTCTACACCGGTGGCACCACCGGCATGCCCAAGGGCGTGATGTACGCGATGGGCAACTTCACCGCGGGCTTCCTCGGCTTCTACACGGCGCCGATGGGTCGACCGCCGGTGCAAAGCGTCGCCGAGGTGACGGCGATGACCAAGATCGTCCACGGCATGGGCCAACCGGTGGCGGTGCCGTGTTGTCCCCTGATGCACGGCACGGGCGTGTGGCTGGGGGCGTTGTTGCCCCATCTGGTCGCGGGCAAAGTCGTGTTGTTGGAAGGGCGCAGTTTCGACGCGGCCGAGTTGTTCCGCGCGGTCGAGCGTCATCGCATCGGCACCCTCGTCATCGTCGGTGACGCGTTCGCCCGGCCGATGGTTCAAGCGCTTCGTACCCAGGCCGCCACCGGCAGTCCGTTCGACACCTCGTCGGTGACGACCATCGTGTCGACCGGTGCGATGTTCTCGGCCGAGGTGAAAGCCGACATGTTCGAGTTCATCCCGGGGGCGGCGGTGATGGACATCTTGGGCTCGAGTGAAGGCGGCATGGGTCAGACGATGGCGACCAAGGCCAACGTGAACACCACCGCGAAATTCGGGGCGATGCCCACCACCAAGGTCATCAACCTCGACACCGGCAAGGAAGTGGTGCCCGGCTCGGGGGAGCAGGGCATGGTCGGCGTGAGCGGACCCGGCATCCCGATCGGCTACTACAAGGACCCCGAAAAGTCCGCCCGCACCTTCCGCGAGGTGGGCGGCGTTCGCTACAGCTTCCCCGGTGACATGGCGGTCGTCGAGGCCGACGGAACCATCACGCTGCTCGGTCGCGGCTCGAACTGCATCAACACCGCCGGCGAGAAGGTGTTCCCCGAGGAGGTCGAAGAGGCCGTCAAGACCCACGAGGCGGTCGCCGACTGCCTCGTGTTCGGGGTACCCGACGAGAAGTACGGACAGCGCGTCGTCGGGGTGGCCTCGGTCGCCCCGGGTCGGTCGGCCCCGTCGGCCGATGCGGTGATCGCGCACACCAAGACCAAGCTGTCCAGTTACAAAGTGCCCAAACAATTGGTCTTCGTGACCACGGTGCCGCGGGCTCCGAACGGCAAGGCTGACTACGTGTCGGCCAAGAAGCTGTTCGAGGCCGCGGGCTGACAGGACGAGGGGGAGACATGACGGCGATCGATCCGGACATCGGGAGGGCCCGCAGCTCGGGGCCGAGCGTGCAGGACCTGCTCGCCGCCGACACCCGCGAGGTGCCGGCGTCGTTGCGCGACACGTCCTACGTGCCCCAGGGTGCGACCGACATTCCGAAGTCGCGCTACACCTCGAACGATTTCGCAGCCCTCGAGAACGAGTACCTCTGGACCCGCACGTGGCAGATGGCCTGCACCGCCGACGAGTTGGCGCAGCCGGGCGACCACGTCGTGTACGACGTGGCGGACCAATCGGTGATCGTCACGCGCACCAAGGACGGGTCGATCAAGGCGTACCACAATTCGTGTCTGCACCGGGGAACGAAGTTGCGCACCGAGTCCGGTCGTGTCGCCTCGTTCCGGTGTCCGTTCCACGGATGGCGCTGGGACCTCGACGGCGACCTCGTCGAACTGCCCGCCGAATGGGACTTCCCGCAGGTGTGGCAA
>JBJTFY010000104.1:0-10006 GCA_046093625.1 Actinomycetota bacterium | reverse complement strand
ACCTCGGCTGGAGCGCGTGGGGTTGGGCGACGGGCAGCGGAGCGGTGCACGCCTTTTACATCGGTCGTCTCGCCCGCACCTACGAGGTCGCGGACTTCAGCGTGACCTACCCCATCGCCCGCGGCGGTGGCGCGATGTTCGCCGCCTTCGGAGGGGTGCTGTTCCTTACCGATCGTCTTTCGACGCTCTCGATGATCGGAATCCTGATCGTCGTGAGCGGACTGACCTTGCTGGCCGGACACGTGGACTGGAATCACGTGGGCCCCGCGTTGGTGGTGGGTCTGCTCATCGGCACGTACACCGTGATCGACAGCAAGGGCTCGCGTTCGACGGTCGGAAGCGCCTACGCCATGGCCATCTTCGTCACCGGCGGCGTGGGCACCACGATTCAAGGTCTGGCTCGACGGCGGTGGAGCGAGATGCGCGCGAGCGTGCCCGTGATGTGGAAGCAGTACGCGTCGACCGGGCTGGCCTCGCTCGTGACCTATTGGATGGTGTTGTTGGCGGTGCGCCGCGCACCGGTGGGGTACGTGACCGCCCTGCGCGAGTCCAGTGTGGTGTTGGCCAGCTTCATCGGATGGCGAATTTTGAAGGAAGGAAGCGGCGTGCGGCGCATCGTGGCGTCGACGACCATGGTCGTGGGTTTGGTGACGCTGGTGGTGGGGCGCTGAGTCACCCGACCGACCATGACTACTCGTACAGGTGGTCGAGGTCCTCGACGCTCGCAAACTTCGGCCCACGCCCGTTCAACCCGTCGTCCAACCATTCGCGCAGAACCTTGGTGGCCAGAACGTCGTCTTCGGTGGAGCGCAGGAGTTTCTCGCTCATCTCGCGACGTTGCTCCTCGTCGTCGGAGGTGGAGGCGATCTCGTACCAGAGGATGGAGTTGTCTCCGCCGGCATCCTCGTCACGCCACGCGAAACCCGCCAGGGGCGCGACCTTTTTCAGACCCAACGAGTCGGTCGGCCACACGAGATCCTCGACCACCCCTTTGAGGTCCACCCAATGTTCGGAGGCGCAGAATGCGTCGATTGCCTCGTGGCTCGGCATTCCTGCGACATCGGGCCAACGGGACGCGACCTCGTGCATCTTGGTGTTCTCGGCGTCGGTGTAGCAGTAGTACCGGACGGTCGTGCCGACATCGTCACACTCGGCGATCACCTGATTCATCCAGTACCACATCGTCACGAAGGCCTCGGCCTCGTCGGCGTGTCCGCCCGCCAACGTGTGGAATGGTCGATAGCCGGGCCGCACGCTCGCCGGAGCGGAAACACCGTCGCGAATGGTCGCGTTGGTCCCCCACAGGTAGACCACGTCGGAATTCTCCATGTCGATGTCGATCTCGACGTCGGCGCGTGACACCACCGGAACGTTCTCGCCCCGCGGTAGATGCGGTAATCCATCCGGGTGCAACCGGACGCGTGCGCCGTCGATTCTTTGGGTCACGTGAGCGAACCAGGGCATGGACGCCAGGCGGGCATCGAGCACGGCCAGATCGGACACCCTTTCGAATCCTTCGGCGGTCAGGAACTCCAACGTCTTCTTGCTCCGGCCGGTGAGGACACTGACCGGGTCGTCGGGGTTCGGGTGCTCGCTCGCGAGGACCCGAATCTTTCCGAGCTCGACCCCACGCGATTTGGCCCGATCGAACATGGCGGCCGAGCGGACGTCGAGGTGAGCCAACTCACTCTGGGTTCGCACCCCGATGGTCGCGAACTTCTTCACGTGGGCCTTGGTCACGCCCGCGACGAGGGACACGTGTTCGGAGGCCTCGAGTTCTTCGTAACAGACGTTCTTCCACTCGCACGTCGCACAATGCCCGTGGAGGATCGGTTCGGTGGTCGGAACGGCCCCGTCGAGCATGCGGGCCACCGCGTCCCAACGGAACTCCCATTCGAGATCGAGGATCTCGAGAGCGCTCCGAGATTCAGTGACCTCAGTCGTCGGATGTTCGTGTTTCCAGAGCGGTAGGTCGAGACGACGCCAGACGAGACGGGCATCGACATCGAAGATTCCACCAACGGGATCGACCCGCGGGATCCAGCCCGACTCCTCGAGCATGCGCCAATAATGCGCCAGCTGTAGCGAATCATCGAGCAGCGGGGTACCGATCTCGTCCAATGTGATCGCGTCGTGCAGAAACGGCAACTCGACCGATCCGACCGACCCCTGACGCGCCGTGGTGGTGCCCTTGAAACCTCGGTGGCTCTTGACGTCGACCGGGACGTATCCCCAGGCTGCTCGGGCGCTCGGCGCGTCGACACGGATCAGGATGTCGGGTTTACCGGAACGACCGGACACGGTCGGCAACCCTCCGCCCATGATGATGCGCATTCCGTTGACCATCGCGGAATCGGTGTCCTCGATCAACGCCGAAGCACTCATGGCGGGGAGTCGAACGACGCCGTGAGCGACTTCGAGTCGCTCGAACACGATGGCCTCGTGTTCGATGCCTTTCTCCATGAGGAGCTGGGCCAACGCGCTCGGTTCGGTGCGCTCGAGATCGTCGTACGCGTGGTTCCGATTGTTCACTTCGCGATGGGCACATGCTGTCGTGAAGCGTCCGTCGCCGGTCGCTCCGACGGGAATGCGGATCTTCTGGTCAGACAATGAGATTCCTTTCGCGGTGGTATTCGAGGAAATCGCGGTGAAGAGCGTGGCCCTTGCCCACCGCGTCCGGGCAACCGAGCGCCTGATCGGCGAGCGGCAGGTGATCGTCGAGGGTGGCCGCGACGTGATCGCGCGTGACGAAGAAGCAGGCGGATTGATGGCGTGAGGCCATGACACAGAGCCGACCAGTCTCGAGGTCGAACGCCGAGGGCGATCTCACGCCCGAAAGCGGGTGGACTGCGACCATGACGGGTCGCTGCAATCCCTGCCAGCGCTCGGGAGTGGTGACCCGGACGTCCGCGAACTTGGGTGAAATCTTGAGCAGCTCGTTGTGAACGGCGGCGTTCATGAGGTTGTGGGTCGAGACCACGCCGATGTCGAGGGGCCGCAACAATCTCGGAGCGTCCTTTTCAGTCGAATCGGTCGACACCACACACCGACGAGCGATGAGCCGGGCGACGACCTCGGCGGTGCAGCGGGCCAACTCGAGGTCGGTGCCCACCGGCAGGCCACCGTCGGGCGTCGGCAACTGGATGATCGCCGTCGTCGACGGCCGACGATGCGCCCACATTGCGTCGAGCGCTCGGTCGAGGAGGTCGTCGGCGGGGGCGACGACGGCGGGACGCTTGACGGCTCTGACGAATCTCTCACCCGGCTTGGCCTGACTGTCGAACTCGAAGTCGTAGAAGCGATTGACGAGACGAGCCGAGTCGTAGGGCAGGCGATGGCACGTCGGCAAACGCAGTTCGGTGCGCACGGTCGCCAACTGCGGATTGGCCATGATCAGGTGGGGAGCCGCGAGGTGGGGGCCGTGATCGGACGATTCCCAACGGTCGACATCGATGGACACGGTCGGGGGGATCTGTCCGGGGTCGCCGATGAAGACGTAGCGATCGGCGGACTGGCGAATGGTGAGGAAGTCCGCCCACGCCATCTGCCAGGCCTCGTCGACGAACAAGATGTCGAAGTCGCCGTCGAAACTCGAGAGTGCGAGTTTGGCCACGGTTCCGACCATCACGATCGGCCCGTCGGGGATGGCGCTCGTTCGTTCGACGTAGACCACGCGCGGATGCGTTGCGGAAGGACGGGGATAACCCGAACTCGCGAAACGCACCACCGATAGATCGGAGTAGCGCTCGGCGATGCGATCACTGATCTCGTCGACCTGATTGTTGGTCTGAGCCGCCACCAGAATGCGCAGACGCTTCTTGATGCCGGCATCCAGCGATTCGACCAGGGTTCGGGTCTTGCCCGATCCCGGCGGAGCCTTGACCACCGCGACGGCTCCGGACCCCGAGACGAAGGAACGAAGTTCACGAACGACCGCACTCATTGCTCGTCGCCTTCGTCGAGGTCGACTTCGACCGCCACCGGCCGTCGGAAGTAGTCGAGTATGTCGAAACCGCTCTCGGCCCGATCGTGAACGCGGAAGCTCGTCCGCTCGGTGAGTGTGGCCGGAAAGTCTTCGAGCAGAACCATGCGACGGCCCCGCCAGGTCGGATCTCCTGCTCGCTTCGACATCGGACCGGAGGGATACTTCGCTCCCGTCCATTGCGGTGCCACGATGATCTGGCGATCGTCGAGGTTCACCGACACCACCTTCACCAGCAGTTTGGCCGCACCAGCGATGGCCAGCGTGCCGCCCACCTTGACGTCGGGAAGGTCCGGAAAGTCGAACGCGACGACCCAACGCGAACCGCCTCCGTCGACCGAGATCACTTTGGCTCGAATTCCGTGCCCGCGCAGAAGTTCCTCGTTCTGCAACTCGCGGTCACCGTGGACGAGAGCGCTCATCGCGAGTCGATCGGCTGCGACCCTTTGTTGGAAGGCGAACGCGGCCTGCTGCGCACTCAGATCCCCGCGCAAACCCGGCCAGAAAGGTCGCTTGTCGGGGTCGCCGTTCATCTCGCGCAGCACGTGCTCCCACCACAGCCGCCGGAACTTGTCGACGCTCACGCGAACGAGTTCGGCCAGACCCGTGTTGGGGCCTCGGGTATCTCGGCGCAGTCTCGCCACGGCCTCGACAGTCAACGAGTGACGATGCCGCAACTGATCACCCAACACGCCGGCGATCTTCGACGCGACTTTCATGCCCGTGGTCGCCCGTTGCTCGCGTGGCGGCGTGTTCCATTCGTTGACGAGAGGCGCGAGATGTCGGCGTTCGAATTCGGGGTCGAGCGCCGTCGCCACCGACGATTGCTCGGCCAGAGTCGCCGCCCGCAGGCGCGATTCGCGGGTCTTTTCCCGACCGAGCCAAGCCAAAAGATGTCCGAGATGGGCCTGTCTCACGGGTGAGGTCGGGAAGTCGAATGCCGTGACGAGAGCACCCGAAGCGACCACGACCGTTTGCTGACCGGGCCGTTGGGACTCGACGTACAGACAGTTGGCGAGGTTTCCGAGGTCGCGCAGCACCTGCACGTCGGGACGGTCGCGCTGCGTGCGGGCGTAGGCGAACGCGAGCGAATGGAGCAACTCGAGGTGCGAAGTCGCCGGCAACCAGAGCTGACGGAACTCGTAGTTCGCGCTCGCTCCGTCGACATCGGGGGCGTGATTCGGGTGCCCGAAGTGCGCGAGCAAGGCCCGCCCCACCTCGACCATCATGTCGGCCACCATGTTGCGGTCACGGGGGTCGGGAACCGTGGACAATCGCGGTTCCTCGTGTGGACGCGCGAAGGCCACCCCCCACGGGAGCGACTCACCGCCCATGCGCACGAACGACAGGCACATGACCTCGTCGTCGTCGCCGACGTGCACGTTGACCTTCTCGCCCCGAGGGAGCGGTCGGCCCTCGTGCCAGGCCAGTAGACGGCGAGTCGTTCGGAGTTCGTTGCTCACGACGCACCGTCCAAGGGCCGGCTCATGCGGCGAAGGAAGTCGCGCTCGATCTCGTTGCGAGCCCGAGCGCCGCCCATGAGCTCGTCGGCTCGATGAAGCGAGAGACCGTTCAGGAACCTTGCGACGTCGTCGCCGAGCACGGCACCATCGCCTTGGGTCAGCGCCTTGGATTGGCACACCGGTGCCCGTTCACAGAACGACAGACAGGCGTCGGCGAACGACGTCGGTGCGGCCAGCACCATGTCGAACAGGTTCGTGTCGCCTTCACCTTCGTCGTCGCCCACCAATTCGGACAGATCGCGCGCCGCGGTCTCCATGAGTTCGAATCCCTTACGTGCGCGCTCGGCCTGGTACCGCAGGTCCTCGCCGACCCGCACGACCGGATTGTTCGACCCCGGATGGGTGAGGACGAGGAATCCCTCGAGAGAAAGATCGATCCGCTCGGACAAGTCCCATTGATCGAGCACCAGACCCAAGGCATGGACGTACAGCCCCATCTGGGCGCGAGCGTGCGCCAGATCGGTCTTGGAGGTGTGACCACCACGATCGGCGTAGGTCTTGATTTCGCCCACCGCGATGTGGGGTCGTCCATCGACGGAACGCACGGCCAGGGCATCGATGATGAGGGTGGCCTCGGGCAGCATCACACCCTTGGGGATGCGCAGGGTGGCGCTCGAAACCACCCCCTCGAAGGAATCGTCGTCGGCCAGCACCCGCAGGAACTTCTCGGTGTGGGCGATGGCGTCGTCGATGTCGGCCAGTGGACCACCGTTGACCGAGATTCGGAAGTCGAGAAATCGGGGGTCGGGACGATCGAACATTTCTTGCCTGACCATCGCTGAACGCAGGCGTTCGCCGTTGTTCGCCACCAACCCGGCCTCGAATCGACGCCCGCGGGCCAGAGCGAAAGCCGACTGTCCCTCGCGTGGTGCGTCGGGGTTCTCGCGTCGGGCGACGGCGCCCATTTTGACGTTGTGCACCGCCGAGACGAGATTCGCCCCGCACCCGGGGTGCTTGACCCATTGCTCGAATCGACGGCGAGTGTCGCGTCGGTTCGCGGGGACGGGCAGGGGAACTGGCTTCATGACTTCTTGAACGGTAGACCGTCCCCGAAGTGTGCGGCAGCCAAGCGCATTTTCGCGCTCCACCGAATCCGCCAGCGTTTGGCCGATTCACCGCTCGCGGCAACTTGCTGGTTTGTACAGTCTGAGCGTGCTTCGATGGGCACTGGGGCGCTTCCGCAAACCTGCTGACGCCGATCACGACCTCACCCGAGTCCCCGACATGAGGGTACTTTCGCTCGAAGAATGTCAAGCGCTGTCCCGTAAAGGCATCATGGTTGTCGATTGCGAAACCACGGGTCTCGAATCAGATTCACGAGTGATTCAGTTCGGAGCCTTCCTCATCCGTTCGGCCCACCGGAATAGAGGCAAAGCAGGTCATCTGAGCGAAGACTGAGTCGACTCAGAAAGTCGTCAATCTCACCGGCCGGACAAAGAGTCCTAAATCCGACATGCTGAACATTTCCTCACCACTATCGAATCTGAGCGACAGAACGTACGGGCTGATGACAACCGAGGACGACCAATACTGGGATCCAGAGAAATCTCCTAATCCGTTCTTCGCGAGGGCCGAGTACATTAACTTCAGCTCCTCAATCGTCGGCAGGCACCAGTCTTCATCGAGGAATTGCTCAATTTGAAACTGCGGCGCGCAGAGTATGTCTGATTTATCAATAGCGTCTCGGTTCAAAATGCACTCACCGATGGCTCGGCTATTCCCCTGAAGTTCTGTGAGGTCGGTATCGAGACTCCAAACCATCGGACAGTCCGAAGTTGGCGGATACCAATCAGAGGACGCAGCCTCTAGGAATGCGCTCGAACCGTCGGCGAGCGTCCCGACCCAAAAAACTGTCCCACCGTTAGGCCCAACGTCACCCACCGTAGGTGCGCCAACACCTACTTGTGTTCTCACGAAAAGTCGAGACGCCGAGTCGGCACTTTGGCGTCGGTCGGGCGTAAATCCCCGCTCACCCAGGAATTTGGCAAATTCAATAGATGTAAACCTGACTTTTTCGATGTCACTCATCGCCGCCTTTGTGGTCTCGGAACTAGATGCGACTTCCTGGTGATAATGCGAACTCTGAATCAGGTTTTGATAAGCACTTCTCAAGGCCGCGTCCGAATACACGAGATATACCTGACCATCCTCAACGAGAATGCTCTCGACTTTGTCGATGTCTTCGTAAGACCACTCTTTTGCAGCCACTACTCCCCCAATTCGCGCTCACTCAATTTCGACGAATGGTAACCCCGAAGATCCCTGTCAAGGTCAACCGCCCGACATCGTTTTTCTCATCGGACGATCAGAAGTAGATGATCTTCTCGGCGCGGGCCTCGGCCTCGTCGAGGTCGTCGGTGTAGGCCCCGGTCGACAGGTATTTCCAGCCACCGTCGCACACGATGAACACGATGGTTCCTTCCTCGATCTCCGAGGCCACCTTGGCCGCGCCAGCCAAGGCCGCGCCCGTGCTGATGCCGGCGAAGACGCCGCACTCGCGCACGATGCGACGGGTCCACTCGATGGACTCGCGCGGACGCACCACGCGCTTACGGTCGAGAATGTCGAAGCCGTGCCAGTTGTCGAACAACGGCGGGATGTAGCCCTCGTCCAGGTTGCGCAGACCCTCGACGCGCTCGCCCAACGGCGGCTCGACGGCGATGATCTTCACGTCGGGCTTGTGCTCCTTGAGGAACCGGCCGGTGCCCATCAGGGTGCCGCTGGTGCCGAGTCCGGCGACGAAGTGCGTGATCTCGGGGCAGTCGCGCAGGATCTCGGGGCCCGTGTTCTCGTAGTGAGCGCGCGGGTTCGCATCGTTCGCATACTGGTAGAGGAAGCACCAATCGGGGTTGGCCTTGGCCATCTCGATGGCCCGCGCGACCGCACCGTTGCTGCCCTCTTCACCCGGGGTGAGGATGATCTCGGCGCCGAAGATCTCGAGCATCTGTCGACGCTCGATGGAGACGCTGGTGGGCATCAGGATCTTGATGGGGTAACCCTTGATCTGGGCGATGGCCGCCAGTGCGATGCCGGTGTTGCCCGACGAGGGTTCGATGATCGTTTGACCCGGCGACAGTCGACCGTTCTTCTCGGCGTCCTCGATCATCGCCTTGGCGATGCGATCCTTCACCGAACCAAAGGGGTTCTGACTCTCGAGTTTGGCGAGCAAGCGCACGCGCGGATTCGGCGACAGTCGGCTCACGTCGACCAACGGTGTGTTCCCGATGAGGTCGAGAACGCTCTCGTTCGGAATCATGCTCACCTCCAACCGGCCGACGGCGGGACCAATTCCCTACCAATACACTCAGGATTGTAATGATTCCCCGGCCGGATGGGAACACGGGCCCGGAATTCCGTGCGGGGCGAAATCAGGTCGTGAGCAGGGGGATCTCGGTGATGTGACCATCGCGGATGCGGAAGGTGCGCATCTCGGGGGTTTCCCGCCTCAGGGTCACGATCAGGTAGTGCCACCCGGGATCGGGGGCCGAGGCCACGTCGGTCGGGCTCGGGAATGCTTCGGTGTGGGTGTGACTGTGCATGACGCCACGGATCTCGAGCCCCTCGTCCTCGGCGGTGCGCTCGGCCCGCAGATGGTCGCGCGGGTCGATGGTGTAGACGCGGGCCGACTGGTCCAGGTTGCGACACGGGAAGAAGCGCACGATCTCGTTCGAGCCCGGCGCTCCGGCCATCAACCCGCAGGCCTCCAATGGATACTCGCGCACCGCCAACTCGGCCATCGCGGCGCGCACGTCGGCGGTGATCGACAGCGACTCGGTCGCTCCCCCGTCGTTCGCCACACCGTTCACGGACCTCAGGGTAACGGGGCAACGGTTGCGCCGTAACCTCGTGGACATGTCCGGCACGAAGCTCATCGCCAGCAACCGCAAGGCGCGCCACGACTATTCCATCCTCGACGTCTTCGAGGCCGGGATCATGTTGCAGGGCAGCGAGGTGAAGAGCCTGCGCGAGGGCCACGTGCAGTTGGTGGACGCCTACGCCCGCATCGTGAACGCCGAGGTGTGGCTTGAAGGCGTGCACATCGCGCCGTATCAGTTCGCCCACGGCGTGGGGGCCCACGATCCGGCCCGACCGCGCAAGTTGCTGTTGAACCGCGGCGAGATCGAGCGACTGGCGGCGCGCGTGGGCCAGGAACGTCTGGCCCTGGTGCCGTTGAGCCTGTACTTCAAGGACGGCCGGGCCAAGGTGGAACTGGCGCTGGCGCAGGGTCGCACCAAAGGTGACAAGCGACAGGCCATCGCCAAGAAGGACGCCCAGCGCGAGATCGACCGCGAGATGGGACGCCAGCGCAAGGGCAAGGGCTGAACGCACACTTCGCCCGACTGCGAGCGTTCATGGGTGCGGGACCGCGGTAGCGTGGTGCCACACACGAAAGTCAATGGGGCTGATCGGTTTCGACAGCAGTTCCGGTGGCCGAGCGTGCGACCCGAGTTGCTCAGACTCGCTACACGGGGCAAACACAAAGAATTGCCAACCAGCAGTT
>JBJTFY010000103.1:0-3065 GCA_046093625.1 Actinomycetota bacterium | reverse complement strand
GGTTCTCGAGCGCCAGTTTGTGAGCGGCAACGGTGAGCGGTGCGAGACCGGACAATTCGACGGCATGACCCTGCAACTGGTCGAGCCATTGCGCTCGCTCTTCAAGGACGAGGTGCGTCGTCTGGGACTCGAACTGGGGCTTCCCGACGAGATCGTCTGGCGGCAGCCGTTCCCGGGACCGGGTCTGGGCGTGCGCATCATCGGCGAGGTGACCCCCGACAAGGTGGCCCTGTTGCAGGACGCCGACTTCATCGTTCGCGAGGAGATCCGACTGGCCGGGCTCGAACGCGAGATCTGGCAGGCGTTCGCCGTCCTGCCCGACATCCGTTCGGTGGGGGTCATGGGCGACGAGCGCACCTACGCCCACCCGATCATCATCCGCGCGGTCACGAGCGACGATGCCATGACCGCCGACTGGGCCCGATTGCCCTACGACCTGCTGGAACGCATGGCCAGTCGCATCATCAACGAGGTCCCCGGCGTCAATCGCGTGGCCTACGACATCACCTCGAAACCGCCCGGAACCATCGAATGGGAGTGAGCGCACCCCCGCTCGCAACGATTTCGTAACAATGACTAGTCTGCCGAGGGTCATGAACGACCGCCCGGCGCTCCCTCGGCGATTCGTCGCCGCTTTGCTCGCTTGCGGGCTGCTGGGGGGCGGGCTGTTCGTCGTCGGCCCCGCACGAGCCGATTCGGTCGACGAGGCCCGGCGCAAGGTGAACGAGATGGCCGATCGTCTCGAGGCCGCCGAGGAGGAGGTCGACCGCCTCAGTGAGGAACTGCGGGTGGCCGAGGACGACAAGGCTCGCCTCGACATCGAGATCGCCGCAGCCGAGAGCGACATCGCGCTCAAGGAGACCGAGGTGAGCGGTCTGCAAGCCGAGATGTCGGACCTGGCGGTGCAAGCGTTCGTGGGCGGGGGACGCTCGGGGAGTCTGACCGGTCTCTTGACGCCGGGCTCGGGACCCAACGAGGCGGTGCAGCGTCAATACCTCACGGAGATGGCCCTCAACGTGGGCTCGGCCAACTCCGATCAGCTCGACGCGCTCATCAGTGACCTCGCCGATCAGAAGGCCCGACTCGAGAGCGACCGTCGTGACGCCGAGGAATTGGCGACGTCCATCGAATCGAACCAGCGTGAGGCCAACGACAAGCTCGCCGCCTACACGGAATTGAAGGCCACGGCCGAGCGTGAACTCGGTGCGGCCCTCGCCAAGGAGCGGGCCCGGCGCGCCGCCGCGGCCGCCGCCGCGGCTCGGGCCCAGGCCGCGCGACTGACCACCGCACGTCCGTCGTCGGGTGGTTCGGGGAATTCGGGGTCGTCGACCGTCAAGCCGAGTTTCGATCCGTCGTCGATCCCGGCCAGCAGTTCGCGCGGCGCGATCGCGGTGGCCGCCGCGCGCAGTCAGATCGGCGTCAAGTACGTGAAGTACGCCGCCGTCGAGGGCGAGGGTTTCGACTGCTCGGGTCTGACCATGTGGGCGTGGAAACAGGCGGGCGTGTCGTTGCCACACCAGTCGCGCCGACAGTTCTCGTCGTCGCCGCAGATTCCGGTCGAGTACATCGAACCCGGGGATCTCATTTTCTTCTACAGCCCGATCACGCACGTCGGTATTTACGCCGGTGACGGAATGATGATCGACGCGCCCGGTGTCGGACGCAACGTTCGCCTCACCGCCGTGAGTTGGAACAAGGTCGTTGGCGTCACCCGTCCGGGCTGAGTCGGGGTCGCGCGGACGAACTACCGTTCCGCGGGGGGATCAGATGACCGACGGAGCCGTTCAAGGGATCGATGTCGCGCGCGTGAGCGAGTGGCTCGTCGACAACGTCGCCGGAGTCGAGGCCCCGTTCGCCTTCGACCTCATCGCCGGCGGCCGGTCGAACCTCACGTATCGGGTCACCGACGCCAACGGGGTCCGATTCGTCCTGCGTCGACCGCCGTTGGGTCACGTGTTGGCGACGGCGCACGACATGGCACGTGAGTTCCGCATCATCGCCGCCGTCGGGTCGACCGAGGTTCCCGTACCGCGCGCGCTCGGTCTGTGCACCGACGAGAGCGTGAACGGCGCCGACTTCTACGTGATGGGTTTCGTGGACGGGGTCGTTCTCGACAGTGCCGACAAGGCCGAAGAGCTTCCGACGGAGTTGCGCCCCACCGCGGCCCATCACCTCATCGACGTGCTGGCCCGACTGCACGCGGTCGACGTCGACGCGGTCGGCCTCGGCGACCTCGCGCGTCGGGACGGGTACATCGAGCGTCAGTTGAAGCGGTGGAGCACCCAATGGGAGAACTCCAAGACCCGCGAGTTGCCCGAGATCGACGAAGTCGTTCGCCGCCTGGGGGCGCACGTCCCCGCGCAGCAAGGAGTCGTCATCGCCCACGGCGACTTCCGGTTCGGCAACTGTCTCACCGACGTCGGGCGTGGGCGTATCGCGGCGGTTCTCGACTGGGAACTGTGCACGTTGGGCGATCCGCTCGCCGACTTGGGATATCTCGGCGTCTATTGGAGCGACGGTCCGTCGAACGCGTTGCGCGCCAACGATCCGACTCCTGCCGGAGGGTTCCCGCCGTATCGGGAGCTGGTCGAGCGTTACGCGCGGAACACCGGACGCGACGTGAGCGGCGTCGACTACTACGTGGCGTTCTCGTGTTGGCGCCTCGCGGTGATCAGCGAGGGTGTGTACGCCCGATATCTTCATGGTGCGATGGGGCGCCAAGAGGGCATCGACCTCGCGACCATGAAACTCGGACCCGAAGGATTGGCCCAACGGGCCCTCGAAGCAGCAAGGAGTCTGTCGTGAGCGACGTACTGGACGGTTGGCAGAAGGGGAGCTTCACCGCGGCGGGCATCACGCACGACACCTACCGCAAGGGCAGCGGGCCGTTGGTGGTGGTGGTTCACGAGGTGCCCGGTATCACCCCGAAGGTGGCGGCGTTCGCCGAGGAGGTGGTGGCCCAGGGCTTCACCGTCGTGATGCCCGATCTCGTCGGCACACCGGGCAAGGCGGCCTCGGGGGGCTACGCGCTGGCGTCTTTGGCCAAGGTGTGCGTGTCGAAGGAG
>JBJTFY010000102.1:0-3413 GCA_046093625.1 Actinomycetota bacterium | reverse complement strand
GCGTCGCGGCCTACACCGGAAGCCACGCCCGCAAGAACCCGCCGGGTCTGATCCGCGGGTGGGCCGCGTTCCCCTCCTAACTGCGCGCCCACCTTCAGTTGGTGGTCGCGTGTGCGACCACCCCGGCGGTGCGCGACCGCTGGCACCACATCGTGCACCATCTGGGGATCCGGTGGGGGTACGACGTGCTCGTGACCGACGCCGTCACCGACGACGAAATGGTGGCCCTTTACCAAGGCGCCCGATTGTCGGTGTTCCCCTCGTTGGAGGAGGGATTCGGGCTACCGGTGGCCGAGGCGGCCGCCTGCGGGTGTCCGGTGGTGTGCAGCGACAACTCGTCGTTGCCCGGGTCATCGGCGACCGGTGTGCGACGTTCGACGCCCACGACGTGGTCGACATGTCCACGGTGATTCGTTCCGGACTGGAAGACGACGCGTTCCGAGAGATGCTCGTCCGGATCGCGGCCGAGGCGTCGACCCGCTGGACATGGGAGCGGGTGGGTCGCGCGGCGGTGACGGCGTTGAGCGATGAAAACTCGCGTCCGTCCCCACGACCTGCACCGCGGCGTCGAATCGCCTTGGCCGGGCCGTTCGCCGGTTCACCCTCGGGCATCGGTGCCTACAACGAGCGGGTCTTGGAAGCGTGGAATCGCTCGTGGCGTTCGGCCGACTTGGAACCTTTGGTCGACCTCACCGCGACCGACGGAACGAGCGGGGGTCGACGCAACGTGGCCGGACTCGGTCGTCAATTCGCCAAACACGACTTCGACGCCACGATCAGTACGTTGGGCTCGTCGGAATTCCACGCCGCCACCGTGGCCTCGTTGGGCGAACGGGCCGGTCACGTGTGGTTGCACGAGCCCACGTTGGTGGGGTGTCACGTGGGCATCGGTCACCGGTCCGGACAACGCGACTGGGCCGAGGCGCGCCTGCGCGACGAATTGCGACGCTGCGGTGTTCCCGAGGCCTCGTGGCCCGCCGACCTACTCGATGCCGACGCCTACCATCGCGCCGGAATCACCTTCCTCGAGCCGGTTTTGGACGCCGCGCAGAGCGTGATCGTGTCATCGGATGAGGCGGCCGTCGTGGTGCGGTCTATCCGGTACGACCACCCACCATTGCTGGTGATGCCACTCGCCACGCCTCACAACGAACGGTCGGCGATGGCCGAGGGGAGGACGGTCGTTTCGTATGGGTGGCTGGACGAAAGCAAGAAACCCGAGGTCCTGATCGGGGCCGTCGCCACGCTCTCCGGATGGATGCGCGACGTCCGGTTGGTCTTCGCCGGAGGATGCGCGCCGGATTACCGCGCTCATCTCGAATCGGTCGTGCGGTCCCGCCACCTCGAGGAGTGGGTGAGAATCACCGGTTGGTTGTCGGACGAGGACCTTGCGCAGGTCGTGTCGGCGGCCCGTGTCGGCGTGCAATTGCGCCGCGATCCACGGGGCCAGCGCAGCAGCGCGGTCAGCGAGTTTCATTCGCGGGGCATCCCGGTGGTGAGCGACATCGGCCGATCCGAGATCACCGATGCCGACGAACTCGCCGAGATGCTGCGTCCGTTGCTCGCCAGTGATTCCGCGTGGAAGGTGGCATCCGACGCGTCGTGGAACGCCGGTCGGGAATTCTCTTTCGAGGAACTGACCGCGGTCCTGGAACGCTGGGTCGAAGAGGCTGCTGGGCGTCCGCGCGGTTCCGTGACCCGGTTCGACGAGTTCCTGCCCGCGTCCTCCCACCGGTCGTCGTTATCGTGAAGTCGTCATGACCGTCCCCGCACCTTTCGTGAGAGTGGTCGTTCTTTCCTTCGACGGTGGGCAGATGACGATCGACTGTCTGCGGTCGCTGCACTCGACCGACTGGCCGAGCGATCGACTCGAAGTGGTGATGGTCGACAACGGATCGCTCGACGACGTGACCGAACGGGTCCGCACCGAGTTGCCGTGGGTGCGAGTGCTCGAACCGTTGCGAAACCTGGGTTTTGCGGGGGGCTGCAACCTCGGTCTCTCGGCGACCGCCGACTCGGACGGGCGCCCACTGGGCGAATACGAATTCGCCGCATTGGTCAACAACGACGCCACGGTCGACCCGTCGTGGTTGCGCGGTCTGTGGAGCGGCTTCGAGGCCGGCGACGACGTGGGTGCGGTCAGCGCCAAGATGCTGTTCGCCGACCGGTTCACCGGCATCGATCTCGTGGTCTCCGAAACCTCCGTCGCCGGTGGCGGGGACGACCGAGAGGTGGGAGTCTGCGTGTCCGCGGTGCGTATCGACGGTCGCCGCGAAGACGAGCGTCTGCAGTTCGACGAAGGGTTCCACGGTCCGGTGGCTCACGATCCCGACCGTGACGAGGAGTTCGCCCGCTGGAGCAAGTCGGCCGGGTCCTTGCGGATCGCCGAGATCGACGACCTCCGCCAGAACGAGCAGGTGGTGTCGTTGCGCCTGTCGGCCCGCACGCCCCGCACCGTCACGCTTCGTTCCGATGTCGACGAGGTGACGGTCGATGTCGGAGGAGGGTACGACGAACGTTCCCCTCGGTTCTCGTGGGTCGACGTGCGCGTGGGAACCGACGTCTTCGACGTCGTCAACAACGTGGGTTCCAATTTGTATCGCCGGGGTTTCGGTGGCGATCGCGGGTTCATGGAGCGCGACCACGGGCAGTTCGAGCAGGTCGTCGAGGTGTTCGCGTGGTGTGGCGGTGCCGTTCTCCTGCGCGGTGATTATCTGCGTGAGGTGGGACTGTTCGATGAGCGCCTCTTCTTGTACTACGAGGACACCGACCTCTCGTGGCGCGGTCGCCTGCAGGGGTGGCGCTACGTGTACTCGCCGTCGGCGGTGGTGCGCCATCGGCACGCTCAATCCTCGGGGGTCGGTAGCGACGTCTTCCGCTTCCACACCGAACGCAATCGGCTCCTCGTGTTGGCCAAGAACGCACCGCTGTGGCTCGTCGTGCGATCGGGGTTGGGTGAGGTCAAGCGAACGGTCCTGGTGAACGTCCGGCACTTGATCCTGCGTCCCCTGACCCTTCGCATGCCGGCTCGACCGGAGGCCCGTCATCGTCGACGCGTACTGAAGAGTTATCTGGGACTGGTCCCGGCGATGTTGCGCGATCGTTGGATGATGAACCGCCGGGTGTCACGGTCGTCGCTCATGAAGTGGGAAGTCTCCAAGTGAGTCGCGTCGCGATCTACAACCTCTACTGGTCCACGTACGGGGGTGGCGAGCAGGTGAGCGGGGCCATCGCCGAAAGCCTGCGCGCGGGCAATCAGGTGACGTTGCTCGGTCCGGAACCCGTCGACGTGCGGACCACCGCCGATCGACTCGGTGTCGATCTCTCGAGTTGCGAATGGCGGCGGGTGGTCGACGACGAAGAGGCGAGCGTGGCCAGTGCCGACTTCGACGTTTTCGTCAACGGCACGTATC
>JBJTFY010000101.1:0-5963 GCA_046093625.1 Actinomycetota bacterium | reverse complement strand
TACGGAAACCTCTTCGAGATGTACGAGCGCATCGCCGGCGAGAACCCGTACGACATGCCGATGCGCATCTACCCGGCCTCGCACTACACGATGGGCGGCCTCTGGGTCGACTACGAACTCCAGACCACCATTCCCGGTCTGTACGCCGCGGGCGAGGCCAACTTCTCCGACCACGGTGCGAACCGCTTGGGAGCCTCGGCGCTCATGCAGGGTCTGGCCGACGGATACTTCGTGTTGCCCTACACCATCGGCAACTATCTCGCCCCGATGTTGAACAAGCCGATCCCCGGCACCGATCACCCGGCTTTCAAGGAGGCCGAGCAGGCGGCGCGTCAGCGGTATCAGGGTTACCTCGACATCAAGGGCACCCGTTCGCCCGACTTCTTCCACCGCGAAGTCGGTCGCATCATCTGGGACTACTGCGGCATGGAGCGCACCCAGCAGGGTCTCGAGAAGGCCCTGTCGGAACTTCCCGCGCTGTACGAGGAGTTCCAGAAGGACCTGCGCGTCACCGGTGACGGCAACAGCCTGAACCAGACCCTCGAGAAGGCCGGTCGCGTCGACGACTTCTTCCAACTCGGGATGTTGATGTGCCGAGACGCCCTCGAGCGTGAGGAGTCGTGTGGCGGCCACTTCCGCGCCGAGTATCAGACCGATGAGGGTGAGGCCTTGCGTGACGACGAGAAGTTCGCGCACGTGGCCGCTTGGGAATGGACCGGAGAGCCCACCAAGTCGGTTCGTCACACCGAAGAACTGAAGTTCGAAGCCGTCCACCTCGCGACCCGGAGCTACAAGTGAGCAACCACCTCAAGAACCTCAAACTCAAGATCTGGCGTCAGGAGGGTCCGACGAGCGCGGGTCACTTCGAGGACTACGTCATCGACGAGATCAGCGACGAGGCGTCGTTCCTCGAGATGCTCGACGTCCTGAACGAGCGCCTCATCTCGGACGACAAGCTTCCGGTGGTGTTCGACCACGACTGCCGCGAGGGTATCTGCGGTACCTGCTCGCTCATGATCAACGGACAGGCCCACGGTCCCGAACGCCGCACCGCCACCTGTCAACTGCACATGCGCAAGTTCAAGAGCGGCGATGAGATCGTGATCGAGCCGTGGCGAGCCTCGGCCTTCCCGATCATCAAGGACCTCATGGTCGACCGTTCGGCTTTCGACCGCATCATCGAGTCCGGCGGGTTCATCACTGCGCCGACCGGTGGTGCCCCGGACGCCAACCTGATCCCGATCCCCAAGCCCGTCGCCGACGCGGCCATGGACTCCGCCGAGTGCATCGGTTGCGGTGCCTGCGTGGCCGCGTGCCCCAATGGCGCGGCCAACTTGTTCACCGCGGCCAAGATCAATCACCTCAACGTGCTGCCGCAAGGCCAGGCCGAGCGCTACAAGCGCGTGGAGGCGATGGTGGAGACCATGGACGAGTACTTCGGATCGTGCACCAACCACGGTGAGTGCGAGGCGGCCTGCCCGAAGGAGATCTCGATCGACGTGATCGCCCTCATGAACAAGGACTACCGCAAGTCCAAGGTGAAGAACCGCAAGGAACTCAGCCGCGGCTGACCCGACCACCTGATCAGTCGGAGACCACCGTCGAGTAGCGATTGGTGGCGACGACGTCGCCACATTCGAAGGTGAGGTCGATGACGACCATGCCCGGCGCGAACGGGGCGGCGAACTCGATCGCCCCCACGCGGGCGCACTCGTCGGCGCCGATGTCGCCCTCCCACTTCCAGGTCTTGTCGTCGTGCTCGCTCTCGACCCGAGCTGTGACGATCGCGTCCTCGAGATCGTGGCGCAGGTCGCTCACCACGTGGACGTCGAGGACCACCCGTTCGCCGGGGCGGACCGTGGCGGCCGGTCGGTCGGCGACGACGATCACCGGTCGACAGGCTTCGGCCAACGCGGTGTAGCCCAACTTGGGTGCGCGTCGGTGATCGAGCACGCTCCACGACACCATGGGCATCGCATCGTTGAACGCGAACATGCAGAATCCGCCGGTGGGCGAGTATTTCAAGCGACGCATCGTCTCGATGTGATGTCGTAGGACGTCGGCTTGATGGATCTGGGTGGCCACTTTCCATTCTTCGAAAGAATCGAAAGCCGACGGTGGCACCCGCTCGTCGAAGATCGCCCGTTGCAGCCCGTGGTGTGCGACGAGGTGATCCCAATCGAGATCGGGCCAGCGCTCGGGCTCCATGAATTCGGCGGACTCGGGCACCGCTTGGGCCCCGAACTCGCTGACGAACCTCACCAGGCGGGGGAGGGCGGCGGCGAAGCCGGGGAGGTCACGCTCGTTTCCGTGGTACCAACCGAAGTAGAGGTGGCTGTCGGTGCCCTCGAGAGTGGGCAGGTGGGGCAGGATGCCGCTGTGCGCCACGACGGGTCGAGTGACGTCGGCCTTCTCGAAAGCGCGCTTCAGCCATCGATCGAGCACGCTCTTGTTCCACGAGGGCAACTGGTGACCGGCGATGAAGGGGATCGCCAGCTTCTTGATGTCGAACGACTGTCCGTCACCGACGGAGAGCGCGAGGGGTTCGTTGTGGCCGCACCAGGTGACGATGCTCGGGTGGTGACCGAGCAGGTCGACGGCCGCGGTGGCCTGACGCACGGCTTGACGGCGAATCTGCCGCGCGTATCCCCACTGCAGCGGGAAATCCTGCCAGATGAGCATGCCCAACTCGTCCGCGGCGTCGTACAACTCGGATCGCGAGATGTGCCCGTGCACGCGCAACAGGTCGAGCCCGGCGTCGCGGGCCAGTTCGACGTCACGACGCAACTCCGCGGGCGTCGCGTCGCCGAGGAGGGCCCGGGTCGGCGCCAGGTTCGCTCCCTTGATGAACAGCCGTTCACCGTTGACGGTGTACACCCAGTCGCGCACCGCGACCTCGCGCAGACCGGTGCGACGGTCGGCGGTGTGGCTCGTGACCCCGTCGCACGACACCTCCACCCGCACATCGGTCCGGTTCTGTTCGCCGAGCGACCACGGCCACCAGAGGGCGGGCTGCCGCACGTCGACGTCCCACTCGATCTCGTTCGTGCCACCGGCCATCGTGCGTTGCTGCTCGTCGCTCAACACCCCGTCGATCCAGGTGCTCACCTTCACCGGTCGCTCGACGTCGCAGTCGAGTCGGGCGTGCAGTCGCAGGTTGGCACGACTCTCGCTGGCGTCGCGGCAGAGGACGCGCAGGGCGTCGATACGCACCGGTCCCGTCGACTCGATGCGCACGCCGCGCCAGATGCCGCCGGGATTCAGGTCGGGATCGATGCAGTCCCAGTGTTGGAAGACGCCGGTGATGTTGCGCTTGTTCTTCTTGTCCCGCTGCGGCGAGCAGGTCGCGCCGATGGCCAACACGTGTTCCTCGTCGAGTCGCGACAATGCCGTCACGTCGTAGGCGTGGGGCACGAAGTATCCCTCGGGGTCCCCGAGGTAGGCGCCGTCGAGCCAGACGTCGCCTTGGTAGAAGATCCCGTCGACCACCACGAAGCGACGCTCGCCCTCGGCCGGCGCGGGCAAGGTGAACTCACGCCGATAGAGGAGTGGACCGTTGCTGCGGGCGAAACCCGGGTGCGACTGCCAGTGGCCCGGGACCGCGATCGTGGCCCATTCCGAGTCGTCGGTGTCGAGGCCCACGCTCGTGCGCAGAGTGTCGTCGGAGGCGTTCGTCACCCTCCACTCGCCGCTCAGGTCGAGGTTCGGACGCACGATTCCGTCGGTGCGTCCCTCGGCATCGATGTTCACGCCACGAAACCGTAGTGGACGACCGCTTCCGCCGTGTCGCCAGCGCACGTCGGGCAGTACTGTCGCGTCATGGCTGAAACACGAGCGCCCGAAGTCGCGACGATCAAGGGCCTTCGGGCCGCGGGTTGGGTGTCACGCCCGGTCAAGGAGGAGATGCGACTCAACGCGGTGGCGCGCATCATGGCCAAGCAGCCGTTGTTCGAGGGGGTCCTCGGTTACGAGGAAACGGTCATGCCCCAACTCGAGAACGCGATCCTCGCCGGCCACGACGTGATCTTCCTCGGCGAGCGCGGCCAGGCCAAGACCCGCATGATCCGCAGCCTCACCGGATTGCTCGACGAGTGGATGCCGATCATCGCCGGTAGCGAGATCAACGACGATCCGTACGCGCCAGTTTCCAAACACGCGCGTGATCTCGTGGAGCAGATGGGTGACGACGCCCCGATCGAGTGGGTGCACCGCACCGATCGATTCGGCGAGAAGTTGGCCACTCCCGACACCGCGATCGCCGACCTCATCGGCGAGGTCGATCCCATCAAGGTGGCCGAGGGTCGGTACCTCAGCGACGAACTCACCTTGCACTACGGGCTCGTGCCCCGCACCAACCGCGGCATCTTCGCCATCAACGAGTTGCCCGACCTCTCCGAGCGCATCCAGGTCGGCCTGCTCAACATCCTCGAGGAGCGCGACGTGCAGGTGCGGGGCTACAAGATCCGCCTGCCCCTCGACGTTCTGCTGGTGGCCTCGGCGAACCCCGAGGACTACACCAACCGGGGACGCATCATCACCCCGCTCAAGGACCGGTTCGGCAGTCAGATCCGCACTCACTACCCGCTCGAGGCGGCCACCGAAGTGAGCATCATCCGCCAGGAGGCGCGTCCCCCGAGCGTGGGGTCGATCACGGTCACCGTTCCGCCGTACATGGAGACCGTCGTGGCCTCGTTCAGCCAACTCGCTCGTTCGAGCAGCCAGGTGAACCAGCGCAGTGGCGTCTCGGTGCGCCTGAGCGTGAGCAACTACGAGGTGATGGCCGCCAACGCGTTGCGCCGTGGCCTGCGCCTGGGCGAGACGAACGTGGTGCCGCGGGTGTGCGACCTCGATGCTTTCGCCGCCTCGACGGGGGGCAAGATCGAGATCGAAGCCATGGAGGACGGTCGCGAGGGTGCGATCCTGCGCGACCTCGTCAAGGCCGCGGTGCTCACGACCTACCGCGACGTGGTCAGCCCCGAGCTCACCCGTGACATCGTGACCGCGTTCGAGGAAGGGGCGGTGGTGCACACCGGCGAAGACGTGCCGTCGATCGACCAAGCCGCGCTCGTCGATCAGATCCCGGCGTTGAAGGCCGCGGTGACTCCGTTGCTCGCCGGCGACGAGAGCCCCGCCAACGTGGCGGCGGCGGTGGAGTTCGTGCTCGAGGGCATGCACCTCTCGAAGCGTCTCAACAAGGACCAGAGTTCGGGCAGCGGCGGAACGTACCGCAGTCGCTGACCCGTCAGCTGTCGCCCAGTTTGTCCTCGATGCGCTTCATCGCCTCGACCATGCGGTCGGTCTCGCTGCGGTGCTCGTGCACCAGTCGGATCAACCAGAAGCGCATGAAGCGGGCCAGCGAGTAGCGCACGAAGAGGGCGGTGCCGGCGATCACGAGGGCCAGGCCGATGAGGGTGCCAGTGGCCAGGAACGCGATCTGGTCTCCCATGTTCTGGGTGCCGCTGGCCTGGAAACCACCGACGATCGCCAGGGCGACGCCGATGATGAGCGCCAACGATCCGATGACGAGCAGCCATCGCTCGCGGTCGGCTCGGGCACCGCGCAACTTCATCTCGCCGATCTCCTCGGTGAAGGTCTGGATTCGGTTCTCGTTCATGTTGTTCGTTTCCTCGTGTCGTGTTTCTAGGTACTCGAAGTGTCGCGCCCGTGGTCACGAGCCGAGATAGGCCCCCGCCAGCACATCATCGCCGATCTCGGAGGCTTTGCCCGCCATGCGCACCGTGCCGTGGGCCAGCAGCACCGCGGTGTCGGCCACGCCGAGGACGGTTCGTGCGAACTGCTCGACGACGAGCACCGAGACCCCCTCGGCGGCGATCGCGGCGACCTGGGCGTACAGTTCGGCGACGATCAACGGTGCGAGTCCCATCGACAACTCGTCGAGCAACAGGATGGCCGGGTCGGTCGCCAGCGCCCGGGCCAGCGAGAGCATCTGTTGCTCTCCGCCC
>JBJTFY010000100.1:0-2065 GCA_046093625.1 Actinomycetota bacterium | reverse complement strand
CCCGAGGACCGCCATTCGGGCCACCGGCAGACCGTTGGCTTGGAACGACCAGACGAAGACGGCCCCGTAGGCGACGAGCAGCGCGGCGCGGACCGAACGGCTCCGGTGTGGGTCTCGTCAACATGGGACAGACGCCGGTGTTGGCCACCAGCGTGAGCGCCGCTCTGGCCGGAGGCGCCACGATCGCCGACGCGGCGGCTCTCGCCGTGGCCGAAGCGGCACCGTCGAAGGACAACAACGCCAGCGTCGAGTACCGCACGCATCTCGCCAAGGTGCTCGTGCGTCGCGCGCTCGAAGAGTCGTCCAAGTAATCCCGGGGGTCGTGGCCGGCCTCTCGCGGTGGTGAAAATGCCGTCGATCACGAGGGTCCGCGCCGCGCTGCTCGTCGCCTACGGGGCCGTCTTCGTCTGGTCGTTCCAAGCCAACGGTCTGCCGGTGGCCCGAATGGCGCTCCTCGGGTGGGTCGGCGGGGCCTTCATCGTCGGCAACGTCGGAAAGCCGTTCGCCAAGCAGCGTCAGATGGTTCTCGACCTGGAGTTGTACGCCGCGATGTGGTTGTCGTACGACTACAGCCGCGGGATCGCCGACACCTTCGGTTTCCCCTTGCAGGTCGAGGCACCGCGCAACATCGACCGCGCGCTCTTCTTCGGCACCGATCCCAACGAGTGGATGCAACGGCACTTCCTCGAGTCGTCCGTTCGCTGGTACGACGTGGTGGGTTCGCTGGTCTACTTCACTCACTTCTTCGTGCCCGTGGCCACGTCGGTGTATCTCTGGATCAGGTACCGCGACCAATGGGTGCGCTACATGCGTCGTTTCGCCACAGTTCTCTTCGCCGGTGTCGCCACCTACGTCGTCCTGCCCACGGCTCCGCCGTGGATGGCCTCGTCGAACAAGTACCCGTATCGCATCATGGAGCCCCTGGCCCGACCGACCGGACGCGGTTGGAACGAACTCGGGCTCGAGACCGTCAACAGTGTGCTGTTGCGGGGTCAACAATGGGCCAACCCCACCGCGGCCCTGCCGTCACTGCACGCCGCGTTCGCGTTGTTCGTGGTGGTCTTCTTCTGGGACCGACTTCCGAATCGTTGGTGGCGCGGTGCGTCATTGTCGTTTCCCCTCGCGATGGCACTGTCACTCGTCTATTTCGGCGAGCACTGGGTGATCGACGTGATCGCCGGGTGGCTCTACGTCGGGGCGTCGTTCTGGTTCTGGGGTCGCTGGGAACGTCGACGCACGAACGAAGTCTTGACACCTTCGTCCACCGGACACGGGGTAGCCTGATCACCCGAAAGGGTGATTTTTGTGTCCGATCAGGGCGACTCCGAGTTCGACCCGTTGAGCCTCGAGGCGATCGCCGACGCCGACCCGTATCCCTACTGGTACGAGGACGCCGACGAACCTCTCGCGAACCCGACGTTGGTGCGCACCGAAACGTGCGACCTGTGCATCGTGGGCGGGGGCTACACCGGCCTGTGGACCGCGATCATCGCCAAGGAACGCGACCCCTCGCGTGACGTCGTGTTGATCGACGCCCACGAAGTGGGCTCGGCCGCCAGCGGACGCAACGGCGGGTTCATGGAGGCTTCGCTCACCCACGGAGTCGCAAACGGACAGGCACGATTCGGCGACGAGTTGCCGTTGCTCGAGGAACTCGGAATCCAGAATCTCAACGAGATCGAGAACGCCATCGCGCGGTACAACATCGACTGCGACTACGAGCGCACCGGCGTGATCGACGTGGCCTCCGACCTGCATCCCGCCGGCTACACCGACGAGTTGCGCGAGGACTTTCTGCAGCTGCGCCAGTTGGGCCAGCGTGTCACCTGGCTCGACTCCGAGCAGATGCGCGCCCAGGTGAACTCCCCCACGTACACCGGTGGATTGTGGCGCCACGACCTGGCCGCCATCGTCGATCCCGCCCGACTCGTGTGGGGGCTGAAAGCCGCGGCCGAGTTCCTCGGCGTTCGCATCTACGAAGACACCACGGCCACCGCCATCGAACGCGACGGGGTGGGGGTGTTGGTCGAGACCCCACTGGGGCGGGTGCGCGCCGGGAAGGTGG